>CAZDQZ010000061.1:0-4906 GCA_964507835.1 uncultured Candidatus Peribacteria bacterium
TCTGCCATGATGTGGCTTACAGTTTTGACGACGGTGACGAGACTGTCGATCGCGAGTGGTGCCTTACCACGCATGCCTTGCAGAAGCTTCCAGGATTTCAGTGACGAGAGCATCGCATAGGTTTCTTCCATTGTCGTCGGCGCGATGCGAAAAGCCGTATCGCAGAAGAGTTCTGTGTAGATGCCACCAAGACCAACCATCACGAGTGGGCCGGCACTGCTGTCGCGGATGCCACCGACGATGAATTCCGAGCCGATGGGGAGGAATTTCTGGATGAGTACACCGTTGATGCCAGCACTTGGGAGTGCCTTCGCGACGTTCTTTGTTATGTCAGTGTATGCAGTGCGCACGTCTTTCCCCGTTGTCAGATCTGCTCGCACACCTCCGATGTCCGTCTTGTGCAGGATATCGGGGGAACTGATTTTCGCGATGACAGGTAACCCGATTGTTTTGGCTATTTTCTCTGCTTCTTCCGCAGAGTGAGCGATGTCGGCTGATGGGCTCGGGAGCCCATACAAAGAGAGGAGTTCTCCTGCGAGAGATTCGGAGAGTAATCCTGATCTCCCTTTCAGGAGCCCGTGTGCTGTACTCGATCGATCATCGTCTGTCGGTTCTTCTGTTTCTTCTTTCACCCTTTTTTTCTTCATGAGTGTCGCCATCATTCGTACTGCTTCTTCCGGTGTTTCGAAGGAGGGGATAGCGTTCGTTCGTAGGATCGATCGTGCCGTATCGACCGATCCTCCACCCATGAAGGCCGTCGTGATCGGCAGGAGCGTATGTTTTTTCTTCACAGTTATGATTGCTTGCGCGATGTCTTCACATGGCGTCATCACTTGTGGCGTGAGAAGCACGACGAGTCCATCGACTTCTGGATCTTCTGCGCACGCTTCAAGCGCAATGCTGTAGCGGTCGTTGATAGCATCACCGAGGACATCGACAGGGTTTGCCGTACTCGCCGCAGAGGGGAGTGATGCTCTCAGAGTTTTCACTGTTTTGTCTGTAAGAGCGACAGTGACGAGACCCGCCCGCTCTGCTTCGTCGGTGGCCAGGACGCCAGGTCCGCCTGCATTCGTGATGATGCAGATCTTGGGCGAAACGAGTGCTGGTTGTGTCGAGAGTGTCGCGAGGAGGCTCATGAATTCCTCTGTCGTGTCTGCTCGGTGAATGCCTGTCTTCAGGCAGATGGCTGAGAGTCCAGCAGTCGATCCTGCGAGTGCTCCGGTATGGGATGAAACTGCTTTCGCACCTTTCTCTGAAATGCCTGACTTGATGAGTACGATTGGCTTCTTCTGCCCTACTCGCCTAGCAATCTCGGTGAAGCGCACACCGTCGTTGATGTTTTCCAAATACAGACCGATGACTGTTGTCTCTGCATCTTTTTCGAAAATTTCGAGGAAGTCACACTCATCGAGATCTGTCTTATTCCCGATGCTCACAATGGAGGAGAAGCCCATCTGCAGAGACTCCGCTCTGTCGAGCAGTGCGACAGCCATCGCACCAGATTGACTCACGAGCGCTATCGAACCAGTGGACTTCGGTGTATTCGCAAATGATGCGTTGAGACCGATGCTTGGTCGTAGTAATCCTAAGCAATTTGGCCCGACGATGCGCATGTCGTACTCTTCGGCGATCGTGAGAAGCTTTCTTTCGTTCGTCCTTCCTTCGTCTGTGCCCGTTTCACCGAATCCTGCGGAGATCACGACGAGTGTTTTCACTTTTTTCTTACCACATTCTTCTGCGAGCGCTGTCACCGTACCTGCAGGAGTAACGATGACCGCGAGGTCGATCGATTCTTTGATGTCTGCAATAGAGTGGAAGCAAGGGAGTCCGAGGAGTTCATCGTGCTTAGGATTCACAGGGAAGATCTTTCCTTTATATGTACTACCGATGAGATTTTTGAGGATGTAGTTCCCAAGCTTCTTCTCTTCTGCACTCGCACCGATGAGGGCGATGGATTTTGGTTCGAGGGTGAACATGTTCATGATTGTACTTGATGGCAGGAGGGGCAGGAAGGTGTAAGACAAGGCAGGAAGGGCAGGAAGGTAGATTGCTGTACTCCTTCGATCCTTTCTGCCTTTCCTGCCCTTTCTGCCATTTTTCCTCTTATATATCTTCCTCCCTTTTCTGCCATTTCTCCCTTATACTTCCCCCATGGCTCTCACCCGCAAGTCGCGTAGGCAAGGAGAACTCGAACCTGTCGTGATCACGCAGGATTCCGATCAGGTGGAAGTCACCCTTCGTCCCTCGACACTTGCTGACTACGTCGGGCAGTCGGATATCAAAGGTCACCTCAACGTGTATTTGCAGGCGGCGAGGAAGCGCACGGAGCCTCTAGGGCACACCATTCTTCACGGGCCTCCGGGACTGGGGAAGACGACACTCGCATACATCTTGGCGAAGGAAATGAATGCGCAGATCCGCATTACGTCTGGTCCGGCGATCGAGAAGCCGGGAGATCTTGCATCTCTCCTTACCAATTTACAATCGGGTGACATCCTCTTCATCGATGAGATCCACCGCATGCGTCCGGCGATCGAGGAGGTTTTGTATTCTGCGATGGAGGATTACGCGCTCGATCTTGTGATCGGCAAGGGCCCTTCAGCACGTTCGATGCGTATCGACCTCCAGCCATTTACTTTGATCGGTGCTACGACCAAGGCAGGTGCGGTGAGCCTGCCCCTGCGTGATCGCTTCGTGCACAACTTCAAGCTTAGCTTCTACACAACCGATGAGCTCATGCAGATCGTCCGCAGAACATCGCAGATCCTGAATGTTCCGATGGATAGTTCTGCGGCAGACTTGGTGGCGAAGGCGAGCAGGTCCACTCCGCGCATTGCGAATCGCCTCGTCCGGTCTATTCGTGACTTCGCGCAGGTGAATAATGAAGAGGTTGTTTCGGCGAGCAGAGTGAAGTCGACACTCACGACTCTCGGTATCGACGAGCGTGGACTCGATTCCACCGATCGTTTGATCCTGCTGACATTGATCGAGAAATTTGGCGGAGGTCCAACGGGGCTCGCGTCCCTCGCGGCGATTCTTTCGGAAGAGCAGGAGACACTGGAGGATGTCTATGAGCCGTATCTGCTTCAGTGTGGGTACCTGCACCGCACGCCGAAGGGGAGAGTGGCGACGAAGCTAGCGTATGAGTTGATGGGGATGGAGATGCCTGAGGGGCAGGGGCAGTTGTTTTAGTAAGCGTTGGGATTGTACGTTGGTTACTTCTTTGGCGCGGGGTGTAGTGTTTTCCACTTTCTTTGACGCAAAGAAAGTGGAGCAAAGAAACAGTCGCCGGTGTAAAAGTGCCTACACTTCTCTTCTCACAAAGCTAAAAAGTCCAAACTCGCCCCTCGCTGTTGCTCGGGGCTCAAACATGGACTTTTTCACGCTTTGTTCAAAGGAAGTGTGACGGCACTTTTCCAATGCGACATTGTTGCGATTATTCTATTGAGTATATCGCTTTTCTATTTCTTCTCGGAATTTCGACTCTGAAAACTTCTTTGTCGAGTACTACACTCATCACTGTCTTCAAGAAAAAAAAACTGAAAAAGGAGCAGGCGCCCCCGCCTGCGTAGGCGATAATTAATTATTAACCTCTTTAAAATCGACCATATCTCCAACTTGAGCAAGTGCACTTTCTCTTAATGTCATTTCAATCTCATCATAACCTGGAAGAGGATTTTTATTATCTACCCTACCTGTTTCATGATCTTGGTTTGCGGTCAGATCATCGGGGGGTGTGTGAGCTTTTTCCATACCTTGCACTATACCATGATTATTCTTTAATCATCAATAGATTCACTGCACTCATCACTTTGGCTTCAAATTCACTCCTTGAAAACTTTTTTGCCTGAGCGAAGAGTTTGTCTTTTGAATACTTTTTTTGCTCAAACTTCTTCATTGCTTCTTGCAAAGATTCACCTGTCGGTTCATCGAAGAATTCTCCGGTTTCTCCTTCGACGATTGTTTCGAGAGCTCCGCCACTCCTGTATGCGACAACTGGAGTGCCACAGGCCATAGCTTCGAGTGGAACCAAGCCAAAGTCTTCATCGCCAGGGAAGATCACAGCACTCGCAGACTCATAGTACGAGCGAAGTTTGTCTGCGGGAGTGTAGCCTGCAAATGTAATCGTCGGTCCGGCTAGTTTTTCTAATCTCTTTCTATCTGGTCCATCACCAACAATTGTGAGTGGGCGACCAAGTGCATTACACGCTTCGATCGCGAGGTCGATGCGCTTGTAGGGGACGAGAGTGGAGACGAGTAGATAGTTTACTGGTTTACTGGTTTGCTGGTTTGCTGGTTTGATAGTTTGATTTTGCATAAGCCAGCAGTCATCGATGGGTGGGTAGACGATCTCGCTCGATCTCCTCCAGTACAGTTCGACTCTGCGTTGTACGATCTTGGAGGCTGAGAGAAGCATGTCGGGCCTGTCGGCGGTTTCGCTGTCCCAGATCCTGAGAGTATGAAATGTACGTTCGAGATATTTTTTCTTGAACCATCCGAACATTCCTTTATTTGCTTGCTCTAGTACATCGTGCGTCCTGTCCCAGAGATAGCGAGCAGGGGAGTTTACAATGCAGAGATGCTTCGGCCTCCCGTTCGTGATGATCCCGTGAACGAAGGCGGACGAGGTGGAGATCACGAGGTCAAATTCACTGAAGTCCCAGGCCTCCACTGCGCGAGGGAACTGGCGGAGGTAGAGATGATGGTTGATCGAGTGAGTAGTGAGTAGTGAGTAGTGCGTCGTAAGAGAATTCTGAAGAATGCTCGAACGAACTCTTTCCCTGGGGAACCAATCGCCAAGTTTCTTCTCGTCATAGAGAAGGGTGTAGATGGGGGCCGATGGGAACATGTCTGCGAGGATGCGGAGCACCTTCTCGGCACCTCCGCGCATGGTGAGCAGTTCATG
>CAZDQZ010000061.1:5006-7174 GCA_964507835.1 uncultured Candidatus Peribacteria bacterium
GCGATTTTCATTGCACGTAGTATGCCCTGAATATGTCAAAACTACGAGACGCTACCTAGATTCACTGTCGTCATTCTATTCATTGCTTACCTTGATTCCATTGTTTGGGAAATTTATCTTTCATAATTGTATTCATCTCATCAATTTTTTCATTTGTTATTCTATTTCCTTCTGCATCTTCATCCATATAGTCATAATCGTCTGGAAAGATTGCTTGAATAATATTTGACATGTCCCAGACAAAATCTGCTTCGAGTTGCAACAGTAGCCCATCGCGTTTTTCCTGATCTATCTTGTTTTGTGAGAATGCATTTTCTACGGCTATTGCCATTTCTCTTGTGTGCACAAAGACGAGATTCGCACTTGGAGTTTTTGTGAATCCAGGAATTTCTCGTATGTTTTTTGTGAATGTATGTGGACTATCAGAATTTTCTAGAACTGAAGGCTCGATTTGTACTTCTATTGATGGATAGGAAGGTACTTCTTTCAGATCCTTCCATTGGCTTCCATAACATTCGAGTTTTGTCTCTATCTCGTTACATCCTGCCGTGACAGCAGTCTTTTGCTCATCATTAAGAGCATACTTTCCTTTTGAATCCAAGGATTTTCTTAACACACTGCTATGAAATGCCATTTTATTGAGAAATCGATGGATTATGCGTTCGACTAATTCCTTTCTTTTTTCTGGTGCTATGTCAGATTTTTCGATCGCTTCTGCGAGAGCCAACGTATCCTGCAGAATTTCTGTACCATCCTTCAGTGTTTTCGTGTGGGCAGGATTATTTGCACGTATCAGTTCGTTCAAGATGCCCTGAGCAGACTTGCTTTGAGGGAAGTCTGCAAGCGAACGTAGTTTTGTTATGTTTTCATTTTCAGTAAGTAATGACATGCCTTCGCTTCTTGTAGAGGCAACGGCTCCATCAGGTTCATTATGTGATGGAGTTGAAGGCTCCACAGGTTCGCCCCCTGTAGTTTCAGATTCTGGGTGAGTGTTCATTCTTTTATTATACTTTATATTACGATTTAGTCAACTTCTAACTTCTTGAGATTCTCTAGTAGAAGCGGAAACATCGCGTACCCCGCACTCGTATTCAGATGTCCGCCATCTTTGATGAGTTCAAGAGTAGCACCAAGCTTCTCAGCGAGATGCTCTGCGTTCTTAAGCACAATGTACGGATCGTTGTCCGCATGAAGCATGTGAATCGTTCCGCCATTCTTTTTGATAAGTTCCTCGTCGAGTGGGGGAGTGGTGAATGTCGTCATGCGTGGAGCCAACTCTAGACCGTCAGAAGGTCCCGTCACCGTGGCCACAAGGAATGTTGCTTTGATTGGTTTCTGCATCTGTTCGAGCAAACGCAGGATGAACATCCCTCCGAGGCTATGACCGATGAAGACCGTTTCCTCATCGATGCTATCCTCGTACTTCTTCATGTGTTCCATCCACTCGTCGAGATTCGGCGCATCACTATTTGGAAACTCCGGCACGATGACACGGTGACCTTCTTTCTCTATTTCTTTTTTCATCCAAGGAAACCAGTTTTCCTGGGGACTCCCGCCGATGCCGTGGATGATGAAGACGGTGGACATGGATAGATGTTACCTGAAATTTTCGATTCTATTTTGTTGCAACGATTTGGACTCTGCATCTTATTGGTAATCAAAAAGCGTTCGCATCTCATCAATGCGAACGCTTGTGGAAATCGGAGTGCTCGTTTACTTGATGACGTTAATTGGCTTGGAATAGCAGAAGGCGTGGTATTCTCCGCCAAAGAGTGGGTACGTTCCGCCTACCTGGTAGCCGTTGAGAGCATTCACATTGATTTGTAATGTATTTGTTGGACACTTTAGCTTTGCTCCCATGCCGTTCGATGTGATCTCGCAGGTAGCTCCACCCCATGTACCCTGAGTGTCACACGTATTTTTCCCGTTGAAATCATCAAACGTCGCTGTATGGGCAACTAAAATCCCCGGAATTACTTCACACTTCCACGCTGAGCCGTCATAACGGAGTACAGAATCTTTCGTATCACATTTGGGTGGCATGAGAGATGTCAAAGCTTTGCAACCCCATTTCTTCGCCTTGGCATCCCATACGAGCATTTGATCAACTTTAGAATTTCCACAGTATGGTAGCTCAGAAATTTTTGCATTTTCGAGAGCGCCTTTCG
>CAZDQZ010000062.1:0-7151 GCA_964507835.1 uncultured Candidatus Peribacteria bacterium
CGCATGTCTTCCACTCCTGATTCACTCCATAATCTCCGTCACTCCCTCGCACACGTGCTTGCGCAAGCAGTCACGAAGCTCTGGCCGGGCACGCTCATCACGATCGGTCCGCCGATCGAACATGGGTGTTACTACGACTTCCTCTTTCCTGAGCCTATTTCAGATGCTGACTTCGGCAAGATTGAGAAAGAAATGCGCAAAATCATCAATCAGGGACAGACATTCCGCTGTGACGAACTCAGCGTCACGGATGCGAAGAAATTTTGGCGCGAACGTCATCAGAAGTTCAAGGTTGAGCTCATCGAGGATTTAGAGAACAACGAGAAGGTGAAGACCGTGACGCACTACGTCAACATTGGTCCAAAAGGGGAGGAGACGTTCGTTGATCTCTGTCGTGGTGGACACGTCGAGAATCTGAAGGAGATCCCTGCCGACGGCTTCAAGCTCATGAGCCTCGCTGGAGCGTACTGGAGAGGTGATGAGAATCGCGAACAGCTGAGCAGAATCTACGTCGCCGCATTCGCGTCGAAGGCGGAGCTTTCTGCGCATTTAGTCATGCTGGAGGAAGCGAAGAAACGCGATCACAGGAAGCTCGGCAAGGAGCTGGATCTCTTCACCTTCAGTGAGATGGTGGGCCCAGGCCTCCCACTCTGGACGCCGAAGGGAACGATCATTGTCGATGAAGTCGAGAAGCTCGCGAAGGAAACGGAGGCGAAGGGTGGATACGTCCGTGTCCGCACGCCACACATCGCGAAGGGTAAACTGTACGAGCAGACAGGGCATCTCGCGCACTACAAGACATCGATGTTCCCACCCATGAAGCTCGATGGAGAAGAGGAGTACTACCTGAAGCCGATGAACTGCCCGCACCACCATCAGATCTTTGCTTCGACCCCGAAGAGCTACCGCGATCTTCCTCTTCGTCTTGCGGAGTACGGTCACTGTTACCGCTACGAGGATTCCGGAGCACTCTTCGGTCTCATGCGTGTGCGTTCGCTCTGCATGAATGATGCCCACATCTACTGTACGCCGGAACAGTTCGAGCAGGAGTTCGTGGCTGTGGCCAACATGTATCTGGAATACTTCAAGCTCTTCAACATTCAGAAGTACGTCATGCGTCTCTCACTCCATGACCCGAAGGAACTTGGGAAGAAATACGTCAATGAGCCAAAATTATGGCTCCAGACCGAGGAGATGGTCCGCAGTGCCATGAAGCACGCCAAGGTCGATTACGTCGAAGTCCCCAATGAAGCTGCGTTCTATGGACCCAAAATCGACGTGCAGGTCTGGAGTGCGATCGGTCGCGAGTTTACGCTCGCAACGAATCAGGTCGACTTCGATGTGCCTGGGAAAGTAGGCCTCAAGTACGCCGATGCCGATGGCACGGAGAAAGTCCCTCTCTGCATCCACCGCGCCCCCCTTGGTACGCATGAGCGCTTCGTCGGCTTCCTCATTGAACAATTTGCAGGCCTCTTCCCTCTCTGGCTTGCGCCGATCCAAGTGGCACTCATCCCCGTCGCAGAGACGCACGAGTCTTTCGCACGTGATCTCGAGAAGAGTCTCCTGTCGCACGGCATCCGCGTACAGTTCTACGGTCACGAAGAGTCTCTGGGTAAGCGCATCCGTGAGGGCGAGAAGCAGAAGATCCCGTACTTGCTCGTCATGGGTGACAAAGAGATCGCAGAGAGTGCGGTGACGGTGCGGAGCGTGAAGACGAAGAATCAAGTCGTCGTCCCGATCGCCGAATTCATCGAGAAGACGCTCGCGGATATCAAGGCGAGGAAGCTCGATCCCTCGATCGCATAGGATTCTTACGTTTTCTTTGACGTCGATCGTACCCTCGTGATGAGCTCCGGTTTCGGCATGAGGACGGTCGTGTCAGCTGGGACATCGTCGAAGACTGTCGCTCCCGCTCCGATGCGCGCGCCTCTGCCGATAGTGACGGGACCGAGGATACTACTGTTTGCGTAGCAGATGACGTCATCCTCCAGCGTAGGATGCCGTTTCGTCCGTCCTGCTTTCATCGGATCGGTGCCCGCACCGAGTGTGACACCTTGGTAGAGTCGTACGTTCTGCCCGATGATCGTCGTCTCGCCGATGACGACGCCGGTGCCATGATCGATGAAGAATCCTGCACCGATCGAAGCACCTGGATGGATGTCGATGCCCGTTCTGCTGTGTGCTACCTCCGTCATCTGTCTAGGGAGAATGGTGATCCCCATCAGGTGTAGTGCATGGGCGACGCGGTACACAGCGATGGCAAGAGGGCCGGGGTACGATGCGATGACGTACTGATCAGAGAGTGCAGCAGGATCACCACGAAGCGCTGCTTCGATATCCAGTGTCAGTGCCTGGCACACGTGATTGAGTGACGATGTACTGTCTTTGATCATTGTCGTCGTTTCTACGTTGTGTGTCGTAGAGAAGCCATGCGTCAGTGATGCGATCTTTCTGGCGAGATCGTCGATGCGTTGTTGTTGGGTCTCGCTCGATACTTGTTCTGTGGGCAGGAGAGCATCCTCGAGTTCTTCGACGAGTGCACGTACTGCACTGCGATTCGGAATGTAGTTGCTCTGTATCTCTGCGTGCGATTTTTTCATACCCAATGAATGTGTGAAGTGTATGGTGTAGAGTAAAAGGTATCCCGTAACGATGCATCGTACTATTTTTTCCAGAGCAATCCATTCATACTCGATACCGGATACTGCATACTATATACCTCACTATGTTTGAAGCATTCCAGTTCGGCCCGATGACGATTTGGATCCGTGTCATTTTTCTACTCATTGCTATCTGGATGAGTACTGAGTTTTTCATTCGTCTCGCAGGTTCCGCAGGGCTCAGTCTTGAGCACATTCGTGATTACGCTCTCTGGCATCTCGTCGCTTTCATCCTCGGCGGGAGGGGGGTCGCCATCCTTTCCGATTATCAGTCGTACATTCGTCATTGGTTTCGTGTCTTTATTGTCTGGGATGGGAATTTCAATTTCATTGGTGCTGCCCTCGGCATCGCTATCGTCCTCTTCTACTCGACGTCGAAGCAGAGGGCGACCTTTCTCCAGTGGCTCGATGTCCTTCTTCCAGCAGTGACCTTCGGGCTCGTCTTCGACTGGCTGGGGATGTTCTTCGGAGCGCAAGCCTACGGCAAACCTACGAACGTGTTCTGGGGTGTCATCTACAGTACTTTCGATGTCCGGTACACCGTGCCCGTGCACCCCGTTCAGCTCTACTACGCTTTGTTCTACGCCACCCTTACGTTTGTCCTTCTGCTCGTTCGGTCACACTCCAAGCGTGCAGGAGCAGAGACGCTCTTCGGCATTTTCATGGCAGGGTTTGCAGTATTCTTCTTCGAGTTCCTCCGGGGAGACTTCGGTATTCCTGTCTTCGCGATGCTGACGGATTTTGTGTTCCTCGCGAGTCTCTTCATCAGTCTCGGTGTCCTCGCACTCATCGAACAAGCGATGACCCCGCGCACGAATCTTATCTACACCATTATTGTGGCACTCCTCACCATCGCATACGTGTCGACGCGTTCGTGGTGGGATCTACCACAGTATCAGCTGAGATTCAGTCAAGTACTGGCGATTCTTGCACTGCTCGCGAGCGTGGTATACGTTGTAGTCCATCGTCGAAAATATCCTCATCTCTAGTTCTCTTCTCTCTTCATCATGGATTTTCTTTCTCTTGTTCTGCCCAGTATTTCGCAGTTCTTCTCTGAGGATCCTTCCGTATTCTTGGTGCAAGTTCTTCTCCTCGGACTCGGGTTTCTCGTGGTCTTCCTCGTCCTCTTCACGACTCGTGATGTTCTGCTCCGCTACGATTCGTTCATCGCACAGGTTCTCTGTATCCTGCTCGTCGCGACTCTTCCCGTCTTCGGCTTTCTCTTCTACCTCCTCATCCGTCCTTCCATGACGACGGCAGAGAAGCACCTACGACATGATCTGGAAGCCGTGCTCCAAAAGATGGCCCACGGACAATCACCGAAGAAGCACCAACAGCATCAGCACGAGAAACAGAAGAAGTCGTAAAAGTAGTGTGCACATGTCTGTTCGCCTTTACGATTCTTTGTGAAGGCATTATGATTGGTTCATGAAGGAATATCTCATCTATTGGTTTTGGCCGAATCCTGGTTCGTGGACGTACACGGATTCTCGTGTTCTTACGGCGATCGTCCTCTCACTCGTTCTCGTCTTTGGATCGTTCGTGCTCTCTACATGGCGCAGGAAGCTTTCGAATCCTCAGACACGGTCACTATCGTCTAGTTGGAGCTCCGCATCGTTCTGGTTTGGCTTGATCGCACTTTTCCTTGTTGTCTGTCGCGTCGAGTACATCCAGTTCTTCGCGATGCGTGCTCTGTGGTTCGTGTGGTTCGCCTCTCTCGCTCTGTACATCGTCTTTCAGGTCCTACAGTTCCGTAAGCGTCACTACACTGTGCTCGGCCGTCCGACGATTGTCGATGTTCGCGAGAAATATTTACCGAGGAAGAAGTAGTCATCTGACTGTACGACGACGTATTGTCTAGTTCTATTGACATGTCTCTATGGCGCATGGAGAATGACCCTTCCTGTGCCACTGAAGCATCATACAGAGACGGCGTTCATCGTGTTCCTCGGGGTCATGATTTGTCTTTTTGGCTTCCTGACGTCATTACTGCCGTCGCTCGACAACGGGGGTCTGCGTCCATGGTCTGTCGTCTTCGTCTGTGCGGTGTTCTATCCGCTCGTGCTCCGTCGCACGCTGCGGATCAATCGTGCGGATTATGAGTTTCGCGCCTTGCATTGGTTCCCGGCACTCATCGTCTTCCTGTGGCTCCTCCTGGAGCTGGGTGTCCCGTACGCTCCGCCACTTTCATACTTGAAGCTTGGTTTCTTTTTCCTCTGGTCTCTGCCACTCGTCATCCTCGGGATTGCACTCCTCGTCATCTTCTCACTTCACGTCATTCGCCGTCGCGTTCCTCGCGTTGTGTCACTCACACTGACACTTTTCCTTTTCTTTGGGATTGCTCTCACGGCTGAGTCCGCAGGTCTTCATGATGTGCTTCAGCAGAATCTCTTCGTTCATCCAGCAGTCGTTGGTCAGAAAGCGATGCACGTTACGCAGTCATTTGGGCGTTATCTTGCATCATTCTTTGTGCAACCAGATGACAGTCAACTTGTTGTAGCGGTGAAGAGTAGCGTTTCTGCCTCTGTCTCGAGCTCTGTCGATGCACTTCAGGCACAAGGGGAGCTCAAGCCTGTCATCGATCGAACGAACCTTGATCATCTGTCGAAGACAGGTCCTGAGTCATTTGCCTTCGGATTGATTGCACTCCTCGCATTGTATTCAGTTGTGCTCCATCGGAGGGCGCGTGTGAGGATGGATGTGTAGCGTCCTCGTCGGTACTTTCTTTCCGGTTGATGAAGAAATCGTCTTCATTATTTTTGGTATTTCCTTCATACTCCGCGCATGCCTACTCTCACCACTCTCCACGCTCGTCAAATTCTCGATTCCCGCGGGAATCCCACAGTCGAAGTCGATGTTACTCTCTCCGATGGTTCCTTCGGACGCGCCGCTGTTCCATCCGGTGCATCGACAGGTACACACGAAGCTCTCGAACTCCGTGATGGAGATAAGAAGGTATACCTCGGCAAGTCAGTCTTGAAGGCAGTGGCGAATGTGAATGGCCCGATCGCGAAGGCACTCCAGGGCAAAGACGTGAGTGACCAGCGGATGATCGACGGAGTGATGCTCTCACTCGACGGCACGCCGAATAAGTCTGTCCTCGGAGCCAATGCTATTCTCGGCGCATCGATGGCGATCGCTCGTGCTCGCGCCGTTAGTGAGAAGAAGTCTCTCTGGTGCTCCCTCGCCGATCAATTCGGTACGAAGGATGCTGTTCGTCTTCCTGTCCCTATGATGAACGTCATCAACGGTGGAGCGCATGCGGATTCTGGCCTCAGCTTCCAGGAATGCATGATCGTCCCGACCGATTTTTCCAATTTTACTGATGCGCTCCGTGCAGGCTCCGAGATCTTCCACACGCTCAAGAAACTTCTCTCTGAAGCAGGCTACGTGACGGCTGTCGGTGATGAAGGTGGCTTCGCTCCTCACGTGAAGGACAGCGTTGAGGCTCTTACATTCCTCATGAACGCGATCGAGAAGGCAGGGTACAAGGGGCGGGTTCAGCTCGCTCTCGACTGTGCTGCCTCCGAGTTCTATAAGAATGGTGTGTACACAGTCGATGGCAAAACGTTGTCATCTTCTGAGCTTGTCGATTTTTATGGATCGCTCCTGAAGGCTTTCCCGATTGTCAGCATCGAGGATAGTCACAGTGAGGATGACTGGGATGGCTTCGCGCTCATGCAGAAGAAGTTTGGATCAACGACTCAGCTTGTGGGTGATGATCTCTTCGTCACGAATACACTCCGAGTGAAGAAGGGGATCGAGCAGAAGACAGCCAATGCCGTGCTCATCAAAGTGAACCAGATCGGTTCTCTCTCCGAGACCGTCGATACGATCCAGATGTGCCAGAAGGCAGGCTGGAACGCTGTGACGAGTCACCGTAGTGGAGAAACAGAAGATAGCTTCATCGCTGATCTCGCCGTTGGGCTCCGCACAGGGCAGATAAAGACAGGCTCACTCTCTCGCACGGATCGCGTGTGTAAGTACAATCAGCTTCTCAGGATTGAAGAGGAGCTTAAGGGCAAGGCGGAGTATGTGTCACCGTTTACGAAGCGGTAAGCTTGAAGCTATAAGAGATCAGCAATGATTTGAATGGTTTCTCCATACTCTATGAACGATCACGTCCCATACGCTACTGCTATCACTGCGCTTAAAGTCGCAGGCGTCACTGTGTTACCCCGTGAAGCGACGGCAAAGAAGGCGGGGCGAGGGAAGGTCTGGTCAGGACGGAAGGAGAGTGGGGAGCTCTGGACGCTTACCAAGAATGATGAGGATAGTTTCACGTATACGTGCTGAGGAGCTTTGAGCTTTGAGCCGTAAGCTTTGAGCGGTAAGATTCGTGTATATCGGGGTGTAGTTTAGTTGGTCTAGCCCACGGAGTGGGCAAATAAAGAAGGCCACTGGCGCTTGCTCGACTGATCAATCATCATAGTACCAACATCGGGGTGTAGCTTAGTTGGTAAAGCGCCAGGCTGGGGGTCTGGAGACCCA
>CAZDQZ010000063.1:0-7004 GCA_964507835.1 uncultured Candidatus Peribacteria bacterium
ACCCACGACCAAGAGATTAAGAGTCTCCTGCTCTACCAACTGAGCTACCGATCCATGGTAGAAGTTCTGTGGAAGAAATGATCGAGGACCGAGCAGTTCTTTTGAGACGCATCTCACGATGTTCGATGCGGTCAACTGAGCTACCGATTCAGATAGTACGAAAAGAGCTGAGAGAGAGTACCAAAGAAGCAGAGACTATTCAAATGAGAAGTAGCGTATTACTTCGTTGAGGATTGCGCTTGTAGCTTCTCTTGGATCTTCTTCACTTCTTCTTTGAGGGCGACGGCCATCTTCTTCACGATCTCGATCTCTTCTGGCTTCAGAGCACGCTCGATGTTCTTCATGGCTTCCTCTGCATTCTTGTTGCCACCATCCTTTGCGAGCGAGAACCATGCGTACGCTTTGCCTACGTCCTGCTCAGCGCCTTCTGCCTTGGCGTCCATCACACCCAGGTTGAACTGTGCTTCATTAAACCCCTGGAGGGCGGCTGACTGGAAGAGTTCGCGAGCCTTCTTGAAGTCCTGCTTGATACCTTCACCACGGTAGTACATCACACCGAGGTTGAACTGCGCGCGTGGATTATTCTGCGTGGCTGACTTCTCGAACCAGCTCTGTGCGGTGGCATAGTTCTGCTTCACGCCTTCACCGGTGTAGTACATCACGCCGAGGTTGAACTGTGCGCGTACCTCACCTTGCTTGGCTGCTTGCTCGAAGTATTCCCGTGCTTTTGCAAGATCCTTGGTGACTCCACTCTGGCCATCATGATAGACCGCTCCGAGCTCGAAGAGTGCGTTCTTATCATTATTCTTGGCTCCTTCCTGCAGTTGCTCGAGTGTCATCGTTGGTTGCTTTGCAGTCGGCTGAGCTTGCTTCTTTCCTCCACAACTGACGAAGAGGAGGGATGATGCGACCGCGACGGCAATGATGGAAGAAGTGGTTTTCATAGTGCGCGGACACTACACGTGTGACTTTCGACTGTCACTATCATGATCTGGACATAATTTCAGGAGCAGTGTCAAATTATCTTGCGGACACAAGGGTTCTGACTATACTCACCCACGCAACATTTCTCTTCTCTCCCTTCTTATGGTTGATCTTCTCATGAAAGCCCTTTTCTCCTTCGGTGGCGATGACGACGATGATGGATACGGCGGTGGAGGCGGAGGTGGGTCTACGGGTGATGATGACGATGAGGATGGCATGGGTTTCGATGATGACGACGACGATGATGAGTTCGGCGATGATGAAGAGTCATCAGACAATGATGATCTCGGTATCGTCGATTAGCCAACGCTCTTCGGTTGAAAGCTTTGGCGTGTGATGTCCTCGATGTTACACAGCTTGGAGCGCTTCTTGCCGATCCATCGTGTCCATCGCATGGCGCTGGATCGTTCGCCAGTCGTAGGGGAACCGGAATGTTTCCAGTGCTCTGACGAGACTTGCAAAACACTTCCAGTGATTTTCAACAGTGAAGATGAATGCGTTGCCACTCTCTTGGACAGGATTATAGTCCTCGAGAATGTCATACGGCATGGATACGGGGATGACACCGTAACTCAGTGTGTTTTCTAGGTCTTCGTGACCTTCCTTATCAGAGAGAAAGAGACCGATGTCGGATCCTGCGAGCATGCGACGTATGTTTGTCTCGTCGTCTCCCATGATGGCGATACGGTGCTTGTGCGTCTTCGCCAGATTCGTGAAGAGCTCTCCGTACTTTTTCGATCCACGACCACGGATGACGATGTTGATCGGGAGTTCTAGGAGCCCTGGGAGTAGTTGCTCGAGCAACTGACCGCCGAGTGCGTCTGATACACCACAGGGTAAACAGACGATGGCTTGCTTCGGTTCTTGTACCCATCCGAGTTCTTCCTGGAGTGCCAATTTATTCTCCATCTTATGCTCGATCGTCCGCGCAGAGTACTTGCGCGTGATCTTGTTGTCGTAGGCAGGGGAGAGAAGAGGCATGGGTGTGAGTGTTAAGTGATCATGATAGTATACACTTTTTTGGCTTGGGATACACGCCTCAAAGCTTGCAAATCCTCTTAAATAGTACTTTGTTATAGTTCTCTCACTACGGTCCACTCTCTCCAGAAATAACGTCCTAGCCTACAGGCGTGTACTATGCGAAATTCTTACTTCCCTCGATAATAATTGACTAAGTGTCCGTGACATCGGATTTTTTCGATCAATTGTTGCTCTCCCACCTCTAGTCTTCTGCTCTCAATGATGAAACAATGCAGTTCATGCAGAAGCATCTCGTGATCGTTGACGGACATCATCTCATGTACCGCGCGTACTGGGCGATCCCACGGACGATGAAGTCATCGAAGGGAGAGCAGGTGAATACGCCTTTTGGCGTGGCCTCCATGCTCCTGCAGATTTTGCGACTGGAGGAGCCCACACACATCCTCTTCTGTTTCGATGCAGGAAGTGAGACATTTCGTCACACAGAGTACGCAGAGTATAAGAGCGGCAGAGCAGAGACGCCGGATGATTTCTATGTCCAGATCCCCACAACGCTTTCCCTCATCGACACCTTTTCCATAAAGAGTGTGTCGGGCAAGGAACATGAGGCAGATGATTACGCGTGCGCGTACGCTCGGTCAGCCGAGGCGTACGGATTCCGTGTGACGGTGATCTCGGGGGACAGAGATTTGTTGCAACTTGCGAGTGACAACATTCGCATCGCCATTCCTCATAAGGGATACCAAGTGCCGGAGTATCTCGGCCCTTCAGAAGTTCTCATGAAGTACGGTGTCACACCAGAGCAGATCCCTTCATACAAGGCACTCGTGGGAGATGCGTCTGATAACTTACGCGGAGTGAAGGGGATTGGTCCGAAAGCGGCAGAGGCTCTCATTCGTGAGCACGGCTCACTTGCTGGCATCTACGATCATTTGCCAGCGATCAAGGGGTCGTGGCGATCCAAATTAGAAGCTGACCGTGAGCAAGCGTTTTTCTGCGAACGCATGGCGACACTCGTCCACGATCTTTCCCTAGAAGTACCACTGTCGGATCTTGAGTTTTCCTCCGTCCCTGTTGATCCAATATTCTCTCTCTTTCAACGCTTAGAGTTTACCCTTCCTCGACGTCGTCTCGAGTCGCTCCTCGTCTCACCCTATGGACAACGGGTTTTTGTGCCGTCCTCAGGGCTCGCTTTGCCGCTTCCTGACCATCACTCTTCTCTAGAGAGCGTGGTGAAAAAATCTTCCTCTGTCGATACGGGTCAACAGCAATTGACACTTCTCTAACAGAAGCCATCGTCTACATTTTGTGAACATCTTTATTTTTTTGAGCACATTATGTGTTTTGTGCTTTATTTTTGTAGTTGCCTTTGCCGTTTATGATGGGTAAACTTTCCTTTGCTTTTCCGCTTATTGATCACTAAAGATGCTCAGTTCGTGGTTGCGGCTTACGCTAGGGCTTCCTAGACTGTGATCCGTTCGCATTCGCTCTCGTCTTTCAACCTTTTCTTACTCCGACTTCCTCACTCCCACCTTTTCTTATGGCCAAAGAACGTGTCATTGCAAGCTTAGACATTGGTAGCTCCAAAATCCGCGTCATCGTCGCAGTCGTCGATGCCGTCGAGGGGGGTCAGGTCCCCAGCGTCATCGGTGTCGGTCTCTCTCCGTCACTCGGTATGCGTAAGGGTCACGTCATCGATATCGAGGAGACGATTCACAACATCATCTCCGCACTCGAGGATGCTGAACGTATGGCAGGTGTCCCTGTGAACCATGTCTTTGTTGGTATGAGCGGATCGCACATCGAGTCCTTCGATAGCCGTGGTGTCATCGCGATCTCCGGTAGTGAGATCACGGTCGAGGACGTCGCCCGCGTGCTCGAGGCAGCTCAAGCAGTGAGCATCCCCAGTAACAGGCGCATTCTCCACATCGAACCCAAGTCCTACGCTGTTGATGAACAGCGTGGTATCAAGAATCCCGTCGGTATGACCGGCATCCGTCTGGAGGTCGAGGCACACATCATCACGGGTCAGATCCAGCACGTGAAGAATCTCGAGAAGTGCATTGATCAGTCTGGTGTCGATATCGATTCTCTCGTCCCAGCGACGATCGCCATCTCCGAGGCCGTCCTCACGAAGCGTCAGAAAGAACTCGGAGTCGTGACGATCGACGTCGGTGCCGGCTCCACGAGCGTCTCGATTTACGAAGAGGGGACGATTCTCCATTCCGTCTGTCTCCCGGTCGGTGGTGAGAACGTCACGAATGACATCGCGATTGGACTGCGCACATCGATCGACACTGCTGAGAAGATCAAGGTCGAATTTGGTTCCGTCCTCCCTGCGGAGATCCAGGAGCGTGAGATGATCGATCTCTCCACCGTGAGCAAGATGGATACGCAGACCGTCAGCAAGAAGTACATGGCGGAAATCATGCAGGCGAGGTACTACGAGATTTTCTCGCTCGTGAAGGAAGAGCTCAAGCGCGTCGGTCGCGATGGACTTCTGCCAGCTGGAGCACTCCTCACCGGTGCTGCTGTGAAGGCTCCTGGTGTCCTCGATATCGCAAGGGAAGTCCTTGGGCTTCCGGTGCAGATGGGTTTCCCCGTCGAGATCGGTGGTGTCATCGAGAAGGTTGATGATCCAGCATACGCAACAGCACTCGGTACGCTCCTCTGGGGTGTGCGCGAGGGCTCACGTCGCAGTGCGTTCGCGTTCTCCATGAGCTCGTTCGACATGAAGCGCACGTTCGGTCAGGTCAGTTCGTGGTTCAAAAATTTGCTTCCGTAATTTTTCTGCGGGTCAGAAGACCCGCGTTCTAGATTCTCTTCCAGACTTCTTTCCTTTCCACTTCCCGCACTTTTTTTCACCCCCTTCCCCATGTCAGACACGCTTCGCTCACTCTTCTCTGGTTCCAAGTCCACTGGTTCTACTGGTGGTGCTTTCGCTTCGAAGAGCGGTTCATCTTCGTCTTCCTACGATGACACGACATCACCTGTAGCTCAGTCGCAGGAAGTTCGTCCGGACATCGCTCCCAATGCCGTCATCAAGGTGATTGGCGTCGGTGGCGGAGGCTCCAATGCGGTCTCTCGTATGATCGTTGGCAAGGTTGGTGGCGTTGATTTCGTCGCGGTGAATACGGATGCACAGGCACTCTTCCACAATCCTGCCGGTACGAAGGTGAACATCGGTCGTGGGACGACGCGCGGACTCGGCGCTGGAGCCAATCCAGACATCGGTTTGCAGTCTGCTAAAGAGAGCTCCGAGGAGCTCAAGAAGGCGATCGAGGGTGCTGACCTCATCTTCGTCACCGCTGGTCTCGGTGGTGGAACGGGTTCAGGTGCTGCTCCGTACATCGCTGAGCTTGCTCGCAGTATGGGCATTCTCACCGTTGGTGTCGTCACTCGTCCGTTCAGCTTCGAGGGACTCCGTCGCAGGAAGCAGGCTGATGAGGCGCTCGAGGCGCTCCGTGGCAAGGTCGATACCCTCATCACGATTCCGAACGACAAAATTCTCTCTCTCATCGACAAGACGACGCCTCTCACGGAGGCATTCCAGATCGTCGATGAAATCCTCCGCCATGGTATCGAGGGCATCGCGAGCCTCATCACGGTGCACGGGCTTGTGAACGTTGACTTCGCTGACGTGCGCTCTGTCATGCAGGATGCGGGTTCCGCTCTCATGGGCATCGGTTACGGTACGGGCGACAGTCGTGCGTCAGAAGCTGCACGCGCTGCGATCGACTCTCCGCTCCTCGAGCTCAGCATCAGCGGTGCGAAGGGTATCCTCTTCAACATCACGGGTGGTAACGATATGTCGATGTTCGAGGTCGATGAAGCTGCACGCATCGTTACAGAGGCTGCTGATCCGGAGGCCAACATCATCTTCGGTGCTGTCATCGATGATGCGTACACCGGACAGGTGAAGTGCACGGTCATCGCCACCGGTTTCGATGAGAAGAAGGAGTCGTACACACAGTCTGCATCGACACCGATGATGAAGTCACTCTCGTCACTCCGGAAGCCGGACGTCTCTCCACGAGCCTCCGGCGAGCGTCAGGATGAAGCAGTCATGAAGATGGGGACGACACAGCTCAACGAAGAAGAGCTGGAAGTGCCGACATTCATGAGGAAGAAGATCGGGAAATAATTGTTATATTGTCATATTGCTATATTGTTGAGGCGGCTGGTGCCGCCTCTTTTCATCGCCTATGCAGAAGTATTTAACCCTCAATGATCTAGCTTCTTACAAACTAGCATTTCATCTTTCAAATCAAATTTGGGAGATAGTTATAGTGTGGAAAAATTTTGAAAAAGATACTGTAGGGAAACAATTTGTACGTGCGGTAGATTCTATTTCTGCAAATATTGCGGAGGGTTTTGGTCGGTATGGTAAAAAAGATAAAATTCATTTCTATCGCTATGCATTCGGTTCAGTGATGGAGTCGCTCGATTGGAATGAAAAAGCGTTTCGACGCGATATGTTAACGAAAAAAGAGTATGAATCGTTCTTGGCTTCATTAAAGCAATTACAAAAGGAAATCAATCATCTTATTCGTTTCACTAATGCCAAATTGTCAATATGACACTATGGCAATATAGCACTATGAAAGTCTCCCTCCGTCGCATCGACCCCACACTCCCGCTCCCGGACTATCACTCATCCGGTGCTGCAGCATTCGATTTCGTTACGCGGGAGACGACGGTCGTGGCACCACAGTCTCTCGGTTTGATCCCCAGCAACGTCATCGTGCAGGTGCCGGAGGGCTACGCACTGCTCGTCCTTCCGCGTTCATCTCTGCCACGGAAAAAAGGTTTGATTTGCCCGCATTCCATCGGTCTTATCGATCAGGACTACCACGGGCCCAAGGACGAGATCTTCGTCCAAGTGCAGAATGTGACGGATCAGCCCGTGACTGTGGAGCGTGGGGAGCGCATCGCACAGGGGCTCTTTGTGAAGATCGACCGAGCGGAATTCACGGAAGTTGATACGCTCAAAGAGGAGAGCAGGGGAGGCTTCGGCAGTACGGGGACGCATCGGTGAT
>CAZDQZ010000064.1:0-6880 GCA_964507835.1 uncultured Candidatus Peribacteria bacterium
TCTGGTCACGAAACAACGAAAATGATCGCAATCGTACACTACATGCTGAAATTCATGTACACAGATCTCCCCGTGACTCCGGCACCATCCGAATCAACTCCGCTCACCGAACGAGAGAAGCAATTTCTCTGTAGCATGGGTCGCCTCAGACTCTACGATTCCTATGGAAAATACGTCTGGTTCCCTCTGTATCTCTCAGGAATCCTCAAGCGCCCTGTAGAAGTAACTGCCGATGCCATGGAGAAGACATCCTGCCCTAGTCCCGCGCGATAAGACTTTGGAGTACTCGATGGATCAATGTTGTAGTCTCCTTTGAGGATGAGGCAATGCCTTTGCGGTTATTGAGATGAGCTCTGAGAGCCACTGAGCATCCTCCCATCGATCCTCTTCGATGAGAAAATATGGCTTAGAGCCAGGGTACGCAGGCACTTCCTCAGGAGTACCAATGAACGCCCGACCGAAAAGAGTAGGCTTGATGAATAGTTGATCATCGCAAATGAGAGCGACGACTTTGTCATGACAGTAGATCGCATACTCACCAAACATTTTGCGCGTACGAATGACGCCAGCAGACGAGATCTTCTCTACCAGAAAATCGACGGTTGATTGTTTGGTTGCCATACGAATAATCTAGCTGAGAATCCATACTACGTCCCTACTCGAAAGTATGAAGACAGTGTTAGTATGAGAGCATGCAAACCTACACATTTACCGTCGTCGACATCTTTTCGATACTGACCATCATCGGTCAATTCTGTGCATTCCTCCTGGTCATTCTGTTCTTCTTCCGAGAATCAAAGCTACATCGATGGATCTCGCAATATGGACTCCAGCTCATGCTGATCGTGGCAGTACTCGCCACTGGAGGTAGTCTCTTCTTCTCAGAGATTGCAGAATGGGTACCATGTAAAGATTGTTGGCTTCAGAGAATCTTCATGTATCCGCAAGTCCTCCTCCTCGCGCTTGCGCTCTGGAAAAAAGATCGTGGGATTGCCCTCTACATTCTCGCCCTCTGTCTCATCGGTGCCGGCATCGCCATCGATCACTACGCTGACCAAGCCATGGCTGCGCTCTTCCCTATTCCAGACGCTGAAGGAGTAAACATGCTCCTCAAGCCTTGTGATGCGAGTGGCGTCTCCTGTGCCAAGACCGAAATCCGCTTTGCCTACGGATACATCACACTCCCGATGATGGCGCTCACGGCGTTCATCCTCAATGGACTTGGGTCACTCTTCCTCCTACGCACGAAAAAAGCATGAAGAAAGTCGTCGTCAGTGATCGCATGCAACGATGTACGTATGTTTTGAGCGAGCCGATGGGGAAGAATTTTGATAAACGGTTCAAGCCAGAACTCACGCCAAAAGAAATGCTCGCTCTCGGCATCTTCGGCGGAAAATACATGACAGACTGCAGGGAAGAATTCCCAAAAGATTGGTTCAAGGATGCGAAGCTCTGCCCTACGAAACATGATCCATCCATCAATTTTTTTAGAGTGAATGCAAGTCAGCCCCTCTCGGTATGGCAAAAGAAAGGATGGATTCACCCCGCAGACCCAAGAGGATGGTTCCAGTGGTACTGCAGATACTTCATGGGGCGACGTATCCCCGTAGAAGATGAAAGACAGATCAAGAGGTGGCTTGCGATCAAACGCCACATCACGCAGATCAAGAATAACTGTGAAAAGGGCGACCTCTCATGCCGACGACGCCAGCGACAGGCAGTGCTTCATTGGGCGTACGACAGTCGGAAGATATAATTCGTCATTTTTCATTGCATGAAGCGTCATACGTAAGATACACTCACATCTCTCATGGATGAAACAAGCACCATCATCACAGCGACCAATCTCACGAAAAATTTCGGGACGTTCGAAGCGGTGAAGGGTATTACTTTCTCTGTACCAACGGGTTCGATCTTCGCATTCCTCGGCCCCAACGGTGCTGGCAAGACAACGACAATCAAGATGCTCACGACACTCCTGAAACCGACCAGTGGTACGCTTCGTCTCGCAGGAAACGATCCTGTGACAGAGCAGTCGAAGGTACGGCGAGCCTTTGGCATTGTCTTCCAAGATACGAGTCTGGATGATGAACTCACGGCGGAGGAAAACATGGAACTCCACGGTGTTCTGTACGGCGTACCAAAAGATCTGCGTCGTGCGAGGATCACCGAGCTCCTCGGCTTCGTCGAGTTACTCGATCGCAAAGATGATCTCGTGAAGTACTTCTCTGGAGGGATGAAGCGTCGGCTCGAGATCGCACGCAGTCTCGTCCATCACCCTCAGATTCTCTTCCTCGATGAGCCGACGGTCGGCCTCGATCCACAGACACGGAATCACCTCTGGCAGTACATCCGTACTCTGAGCCAAAAAGAAGGGATGACGGTCTTCTTCACCACGCACTACATGGAAGAAGCGGAGCGGATGGCAGAGCACGTGGCGATCATGGATCATGGCCAAATCATGACAACAGGAACACCACAGGAACTGATTACCCAGACGAAGACACGAAGCCTCGAAGACGCCTTCCTCTCCCTCACGGGTCACTCCATCAGAGAAGAAGAGGCTAATGCGCAAGATGGACTACGACAGGCTCGACGTATGTGGCGAAAATAATTCTATTCATGCGGGTCGAACCTGCTTGCCGGCAGGCAGGGACCCGCGCGACCCTCTCATCCTCTTATCCTCTCAAACCTCTCATCCTCTCGATCCTCTCCCATGACCATTTACATTCTCTGGTTGCGACAAATCAAGCGGTACCTCCGCTCGAAGTCGCGCATCATCGGTTCCCTCGGACAACCGATCCTCTTCCTCTTCGCACTCGGCTTCGGACTCGGACCCATGTACGCATCTGCCAATGCTGGTGCGAGCTACATCAGCTTCATTGCCCCCGGTGTCATCGCGATGTCCGTGCTCTTCACGAGTATTTTTTCTGGCATTGAGATGATCTGGGATCGCCAATTCGGATTCCTGAAGGAGACGTTCGTCGCTCCTGTTCCGCGCATCTCCGTCATGTTCGGTAGAACGCTCGGTGGCGCAACAGTGGCGACACTCCAAGGGTGCATCGTATTCGTCATTTCGCTCGTTGCCGGCTTTCGACCAGAATCATGGGCATTGATTCCCGTCGCATTCGTGATCATCTTCCTGATCGCCCTCACCTTCACCGCACTCGGTACTGCGTTCGCATCGATCCTGGAGGACATGCAAGCCTTTCAGCTCATCATGAACTTCCTCGTCATGCCACTCTTCTTTCTCTCTGGCGCCCTCTTCCCACTGACAAATCTCCCGATGGCTCTCGCGATCCTCGTACGACTCAATCCCCTATCGTATGGCGTTGATGCTCTACGCTATACGCTCCTTGGCGTCGCACACTTTCCCATCGCACTCAGTATTGGCGTTCTTGGAGTCTCACTCATCGTATTCCTCACTATTGGGAGTTGGCTCTTCTCGCGGATGGAACTGTAAAGAGGTACTGCTTACGAACCTCTGGTGAAAATTTCTCGATCGCGTACCGTAGCATCGTCCTCGGCATCGCATGGGCATGTTCATCAAGGAAACCTCTGAGAACTTTTTCATCACGCTTGCCGACTTCCCGGAGCATCCACCCCACCGCTTTGTGCATGAGATCGTGAGGATGTACCAAGAAGATTTCTGCAAGCTTCAGCGTATCGTCGAACTCTCCTGCTCGGATGAACGCGTACGTCGAGACAATGGCAACTCTCTGGGTCCAAAGGTGAGGAGTCTTCGCGAAACGATAGAGAATTTTTCGACCGTGCGTTAACAAATAATCTCCGAGAATTTTATATGCAGAGAGGTCAACCAAATCCCAGTTATTCACCTGCTGTCTGTGATCAATGTAAAAATCCACGATCTGTTTCTTCCGAACAGAATCCGGAGCACTTTCATACTGATGCACAAGAATCATGAGTGCGAGCATGCGGACTTCGTGATACGGATTCTCTAACAGCGTTTCAATGTCTTTGTACGATGCATCACCGTACTTCTTCGCCATTGTCCGCACGTTCGGCACCGTGATTCCGAGGAATAGGTCCCCTTCTCCGTACTGCCCTTTACCAGTTTTGAAGAATCGAGGAAAGAACACTGCCTTCTCTGGATCTGCCAAGGCTTGAAACTCACGTACAACTGATGAACAGGCAGAAGTCATGAATACAGAATAGCGAGTAATGCTACATTCTACATTGTTGACTGGCTTGCCATGAGCGAGCGAAGCGAGTCGAATGGTGCGCCCGGCGGGGGTCGAACCCACAACCTTCTCCTTCGGAGGGAGACACTCTATCCATTGAGCTACGGGCGCAGAATGAGTTGTTTCGATAGTATCGGAGGTCGACGATCTATCCGATTGCCTGTCCGCCGTAGTCCCGCTTCAGCGGGCGAAGGTGGAACCTACGGGAGCGACGAATCAGAGTATGAATCAAGTGAGAAAGAATGGAAATAAGCTAAAGAGGGTAGCGACTTTATTGGATCTAGAAGCCACGAAGTATAGAGACATGACAATAAAGTGGAATTAAGTACAAAGAAAGTGTTCAATATATCCATGGAACTAGAGCCATCAATAGACATTACTGATCTCGTCGATGAACTATCGTGGGATCAAAAAATACTCGATCAACATTTGCTTGGTGATATCCCTGATGCAAAATCGGAGAACGATCCAGTTCGTTTCATCCTTGAATACGTTGCTCAATACCATGGTTTCTATCTCACATTTATCTACCAAGGGGATAAGAGAGCATCACACCGTGTAAATTTGGAACGTCTAAAAATTGGCTCTGTCATAGGACTAGAAGATCCCTACCTCGCAAGCATTATCCAATCAAATATTGCATGTCTAAAGACGAGAATGGGGCAACCAGTAATAGATGTCAGTACTAACCCAATCAACCTACATAGCAGTCCTATAGAAGTCGTGTGCGCATAGTGACGTACGACGATCCACCTCTCCAACACTCACCCCCTTCACCTCCGCCACTTTCTTCGCGACTTCCATCACGAACGCTGGTTCACAGCGCTTCCCGCGATGAGGAACCGGAGCCAAGAACGGTGCATCGGTCTCCACCATCATCTGCTCAAGTGGACACTGTCGCACTGTCTCACGAACGATGTCGGACTTGGGATACGTCACAATTCCGGTAAACGAGAGCAGATAACCAGCATCGACAAACCGCTTCACATCCTCCCACTTCTCGGTGCAACAATGGATCACCAACTTCTCTGGTTTGACGTGATTCACGATCGTCCACACATCCTCCACCGCCTCTCTACAGTGAACGACAGCAGGAAGGTTCAGTTCTTTCGCGAGTGATAACTGTGCCTCGAAGACTCTCTGCTGAGTATCCTTGGGACTCATCATGTAGTGATAATCGAGCCCGATCTCACCGATCGCCTTGCACTTGGAGTGCGTAGAAGCTCTCCGAATATGTGCGAGATCTCTGTCAAAAACAAAGTCTTTGGCGTGATGCGGATGCACCCCAGCTGTACAATAAATATGTTCGTACTTTTCCGCGAGAGAAATACCAGGATCGATGTCTGCTATTGCATCAGCGATCGTGACGAGCGTCGTCACACCTGCTTCTTTTGCGCGCGCAATGACTGCATCGACGTCTGATGCGAAGTCCGGGCAGATGAGGTGGCAGTGGGAGTCGATCATTGAGCAAAAGTACGGAATAGCAAGAAACAGCCTATCTCGCCCTGAGCGATCCCGCGAATGCGGGAGAGTTGAATGGGTGGTAGTGGAAATCAATCATGAAGTGTAGTATACGGCAATATCCAGAGACTCTTTCTTAAGATCAACTCATCTCTTAAGAAGATAGAGAGATGCAGAGCACTCCAGCCAAAATAAGAGATGATGCGCTGAGTCGTAGAACCTTATGTTTTTCTCGTAAGAGATGACCTCCAAACATGACACCAAAGACGATGCTCAATTGCCGAAGGCTCGTGACATAACTTGCTCTCTCAAATGTGAGTGCGATGAGAATGAGGAGGTAGGAGAACATTGTAAGAAAGCCATTGCAGACAATCATCCCAGGATGACTTTTCCATTCATCCCACACCAGATGTCGCTTCTTTAACGCAAACACATAGATTGTATTGAAAATCATCACAAAAACAGTAATCAAATAGACAAAAATAACAGGGTGCATCTGAGCAACACCGAGCTTGTCGACAATCGAATACATAGCGACAGTGATGGCAGTGAGTAGTGCGAATTGCGTTGATCTCTCGCGGAGTGAAGAGAGAGGTTCTAAGAATCCTTGCAATGAAACTTTTTTCAGATTGATACAGTAGACACCCGCAAGAATAGTAAAAATACCTATGACGCCGAGCATGGTGACATCTTCCTTCAGAATCAGTACTGCAAGCAGAAGAACAATGGCAGGAGATGATCGCATGATGGGGTAGACATGCGACAGGTCACCATCCTCATACGCTTTAGAGAGAAAATACCAATAGAAACAATGAACCAATCCGGATAGAGAAACAATCAACAAACCCTCAGCAGTAATACCCTCCTGAACAATGTAGTACGCAAAAAGTGGAAAATAGAGAATGAGCGCTGCAAGTCCAAACCACCATATGAAAATCTGCTTATCATTTGATTTCTTAGTCTGTAGTTCACGCCACGCATGAGTAAATGCTGACGTTGTCGCCAAAAAAACAGCAAGAGGATGCATCCGAATCTCAGAATAGTAACAAAATAGTGTATGAACATCGGTGAGTCATCTTCTCTATCCTACACAAGTCCCCTTCATAATTCTTCATTCTTCATTCATAATTCAGATGACCAGGGTCGGTAGCTCAGCTGGTAGAGCAGTGCCCTTTTAAGGCATTGGTCGCGGGTTCAAGCCCCGCCCGACCCACCAA
>CAZDQZ010000065.1:0-3294 GCA_964507835.1 uncultured Candidatus Peribacteria bacterium
CCTTACACACCTTCGCCCATCGTAGCGTTCTATCGACAGCACTGATTTGCTCTGCGCGTGGGGCGGTGGACGGAGGGCATTCATCGAAGCACATGATGATATCGGCACCAAGTGCATGCTGGATTCTCATCGCTTCTCTGGGGCCGATGAAGTGCGTGTTGCCGTTTCGGTGACTACGAAATTCTACGCCCTCCTCCGTTATTTTTCTGATGCTCTTGAGCGAGAAGACTTGGAATCCTCCGGAGTCTGTGAGGATAGGCTTCTCCCAGCCGATGAAGTCGTGGAGGCTTCCGGCACTCTCGATGAGCTTCTCACCCGGCGAAAGGTGCAGGTGGTACGTGTTACTGAGCAACATATCGGCTCCGAGCGTTTCCAGATCATCGAGGGTAATCCCTTTCATGGCTCCGGCGGTGGCGACGGGCATGAAGACGGGAGTGGGGATAGGGCCGTGACTTGTTGTGATGATTCCGCGTCTGCCGGAGACTGATGATTTTTCTAGAGTGAACATACAGATCGTATTGTAAACGTATTCTCTCTTTTTTCATTGTGATTGTTTACTTTCCACCTTTGTCCGGCGACAAAGGTGGAGCCAAAACGCCGGCGCGCCAACAGCTTCCTGCCCGGCCTTGTGTCTCACCGCTGACGCCTCCAAGGCTTCGGCGTCATCGGTTTCGACAATATCTGTCCTGCGGGGCAGACAAGGCCTTCCCCTTCACCCCCCGTGGCGCGCCATCCCTCCGACTCTGTCACAGTAGTATCAACCTTTTTGTCGCCTGCTTCTCTTGCAGTCTTTCACATTTCCTCATATTTTCACTTTTCGAAGCTGTATCATAATTCGCGATTTACTTCTTTCCCTCTCATGTCTATGGGTAGTTGCTCCACTCCATGCACGAGTTCGTGCTCTTCGTCGAAATGGTATTCAAACATTGTTTGTTGGCTTCCTCGCATCGCTTTTGGACTTGTTCTCGTTGGGTACGGCGTGAATCATTACCGTAACCTTGAGAAGTTCGTTGCGGGCGCGAAGAGTGTTTTCACCGTTCCTGCGCTTGCGATGGTGGCAGAACAGTTGGCATATGTTGTCCCAGCGCTCATGATCGTCGGTGGTGTCCTCTTCGCCCTGAAGCAACTTTGTTGCATTAGCAAATTCTGTATCGTTGCTTCTCTTGCAGGAATCATCGGTTGGGCAGGTCTCTCTATTATGTTTGATGATGGCTCTA
This sequence comes from uncultured Candidatus Peribacteria bacterium, assembly GCA_964507835.1. Lineage (GTDB taxonomy): Bacteria > Patescibacteriota > Gracilibacteria > Peribacterales > Peribacteraceae > CAZDQZ01. The sequence goes on from CAZDQZ010000065.1 coordinate 1,218, forward strand.
TTCCAGCACTCACTCAGAATCAGTCTGGAGCGATTATGAATGCTATTTTTCTCTTCCTGTTCTACAAGTCACTGAAGAAGGGTTCTTGTGCTCAGAAGCAGTGTTGCACGCCTTCTGGTGCTCCAGGCGCTAGCTGTTGCAAGTAGTGTCCTTGTGGGTTTTACCCGCACATTTCTCCTCCATATGATCAACTGGAAATCCTCTGAACAAGTCTCAAGCCTGTTCTTCCGCGCTCCGCTCGGCCTCAGCATGGTGCTCATCGGCGTCTCGGCGTACCGTGACTTTGCCCCGTTCGTGGCGAATGTCACTGATAGCATCGGCTTCTTGAGCCCTCTCGCGTATGCGTGGGCCTTCGTCCTCCCAGCTCTCCTCATTTTCGGAGGTGCACTCCTGACGATCGGTCGCTACTCGTGGCTCACAGCGATCCTCGGTGGGCTCGCTCTCGGGTCTGTGCCCGTTGGACTCATCCTCAAGAATATTTTCACCGGTGTACCACTCCCTGACATGATGGCAGCGAGTTACCCGATCATCGTCTGGCTCATCGCGTTCTACTTCGCGGTGCGCTCTGTCCCCGATGATCCTCCACCAGAGCCGGTAGAGTGAGTGTGTGTCGAAGACAAAAAAAGAGGCTCCACTCATCGCGGAGCCTCTTTTGTGTGCAGACTACAATGCTTTCTTCGCATCCTCTTTCTTATTGATGATCATGTCGATGATGCCGTATTCGAGGGCTTCTTTTGCCGACATGTACTTGTCACGCTCGGTGTCGACCTTCACTTTGGCGAGCTTCTGTCCGGTGTGTGTTGCGATCATCTCATTGAGGAGATCCTTCGTCTTGATGATGTGCTCGGCGTGGATGGCGATATCTGTGGCCTGACCTTCTGTTCCACCGAGTGGCTGGTGAATCATCACCTCGGAGTGGGGGAGAGCGAAACGCTTTCCTTTCTGTCCACCCATGAGGATGATGGCACCACCCGATGCTGCCATACCGAGACAGACGGTCGAGACATCGGGCTGGATCAAGTTCATCGTGTCGTACATCGCGAGTGTCGATGTCACTTGTCCACCAGGAGAGTTCACGTAGAAGACGATGTCTTTTTTGGCGTCCTGCTTCTCGAGGAAGAGAAGCTGGGCGATGACCGTGTTTGCGACGGCGTCATCGATGGCGGTGCCGAGGAAGACGATGCGCTCCTCGAGCAGGCGAGAGTAGATGTCGTAGGCGCGCTCACCGAACTGTGATTTCTCGATGACGGTCGGGATGAGCATGTTCCTTGGAGTGATCGTACCGCGAGAGATTCCCTTGGCGATCGATTGAATGGACGGGTGCATAGGGGTAATTGGGAGAGAAGTGAGTAGTCGATGTCTATTTGTATCGTTAGTATACGCTCAAATGCTTGTGTGAGGCAGTTCCCTATTTCTGTCATTATTGTTCTATTCTCAAACGAATACTTTCCTTGTCATGATGGATTCATCGCTTTCTCCAGCGGAAAACGCCAAAAATCTCGTCAAGAAGTTTCTTGCGAGTGCCCGAGTGCGTCCCCTCATTGTCCTCATTGGCCCAACGGCGAGTGGAAAGACAGCCTACTCGATCGAGCTTGCACTCGAGCTGAAGCGACGTGGATATTTTCCGGAAATCATCAATGCAGATTCGCGTCAGTTCTATCGACATTTAGACATTGGCACGGCGAAGATTACGACGGAAGAGATGCGAGGGATTCCACATCATCTCCTCTCTGTTCTTGATCCCAAGCAAGAGTGCTCGATCGCGTGGTTTCAGAATGAGGTTGCGAACATCACGACTGCTATGTACTCGCGTGGGGCACTACCGATTCTCGTCGGTGGATCGATGCTCTACGTGTCTGCAATCGTCGATGGACTGAAGCCTCAGATCGTTGATGCTGATGTTCGGGAGAGATTGGCGCAGGAATACGACATTGATGATGGCGAAACTCTTCACACGCGCTTAGCGTCGGTTGATCCTCAGTCTGCGCGTACAATTCCTCGAGAAAATAAAGTGTATCTTTTGCGAGCTCTCGAGATGTTTGAGTCTACAGGAATTCCGAAGTCCAAGAGTGTCTCA
>CAZDQZ010000065.1:3394-6743 GCA_964507835.1 uncultured Candidatus Peribacteria bacterium
AAGAGATTGCGTCGAAAGGGCGTCAGTATGCCAAAAGGCACCGTACGTGGTGGAAAGAAGATCCACGGGTACATCGCATTATGCCATCGTTTTGACAAGCGCCAGTCTTCTATCGACAGAACGTTGTGCGACGTCATACTTATCTCTTTCCTGGTCGTCTGTTGGAATCGTCATGTCGGATATCTTCTTTGACTTTGTCGTCAAAAAAGCAAGGAGTTTTTGCACTGTTTGCACGGGGTTGAGTAGTGATGCTGTGACGGCATCGAACGTGGTTTCTTCACGAGGGTGAGTATGTGATTTCTCTCGCATGACTTCGTTGCTCGCACTATTTTTTGTCATAGAAGTGATGGATTAGAATTTGAAGACATCAGCGTGGACTTCGATTCTCTGTTTCATTTCCCAGAGTTGTTTGATCATCGTTTCTAACTGCGGACAGGCATCAGGAGTCTGCTTGCTCCTGTAGAAGCCGTGGATATGGGTGAGGAGGGTCGCCATATTGAGGATGATCGTGTCGGTTTTTGCTCTCCACTCCTGCTCAAGCGTGTCGTAGATCGGAGCATTCAGAAAGGTCTCGGGGCGAGTGACATCGATCTCGCCGGATTCCAGCATCTTCGAAACGTTCTCCACGAAGACTTTATACTCCTTTCCCATGTCTCCACCGATCGCCTGACCTGCCTTCTTCTGTTCCTCGTCCGACAGGTTCGCAGGATTCGCCATTGTTAAGCGGTAGTTTGTCATGATTGGATTGTAGCATAGCTGGCGAATCTTTGGCGAGGTATAGACATGATTGAAGCGTATGTAGAATGTCGGATTTCGTATATCGACGCGACATACGAGATACGATATTCGATATACGTAGAACTGGGTGTACAATCATCCACGTAGTACACGTCGCTTCGCTCCGTGACCCCATGACAAGCCATTATGCTCCTCACTGACATTCTGACTCCGGCGCTCCTAAAGACGACACAGGTGTTCATTGATGGACTCTCGGCGATGAATATCAAGACAGTTGATGACTTGATCCAGTACCTACCGCGTACGTACGAAGATTTGAGTAGCGTCACGACTTTGGCCGATGCGCCCCTCAATGAGAAAGTCACGCTCCGTGGGACGGTGCATCGACTGAAGCTCGTCCGGACGCGTTCACGCAAGATGCTCGTCCAAGCGCACTTCAGCGATGAATCTGGTGCCTCTGCGGAGATCGTGTGGTTCAATCAGCCACACATCATGCGGATGCTGAAGGAAGGACAGATGGTGACACTCACAGGCAAGGTCAGCGAGGATGGGTACAAGCTCAAGATCAGTAGTCCGCAGTTTGAAGATGCGACTCGACCGATGACACTGCACGCTGGTCGGATCGTGGCAGTCTACGCACAGTCGGAGCAGATATCGAGTCGTTGGCTACGGGAGAAAATTGCGATCATTCAATCTGCTATTGATCTGCTTCCAGAGACACTTCCGGAGAAGCTCCTGAAGGATGAGAAACTTCTGAAGCGCAGAGAAGCGTACCGTGAGCTCCATTTTCCATCGACGCCCGAGAAGCTGGAGCAGGCGCGTGCGCGTTTCGCATTTGAGGAGATGTACCGCATTCAGCTCGACGCACTCGAGAGGAAGAAGGTATGGCAAGGGGAGAGGCACGCTCGTCTGAAGGTGCCGATGGATATTGAGCTCATCAAGGCGTTCTTTGCGTGTCAGAGCTTCACACCCACAGGTGGCCAGAAAGTGGCGATCTATGAGATTCTAAAGGATATGGAGCAGGATCGTCCGATGTCTCGCCTCCTCGAGGGTGACGTCGGCTCGGGCAAAACGCTCGTCGCAGTTGCGGTGATGGCGAATGTTCTCGCGAAGAGAGGGCAGTGTGCCCTCATGGTTCCCACCGAAGTCCTCGCTCGTCAGCACCTCGCGACGGTCTCGCGTCTCCTGTTTGCGTTTCACTCTTTCATTCAGGCCCCCTACCCCCGGCTCCTAGCGGAGCAGAGGGGAGAGGTGGGCAAAGATGTAGTGACGATTGATGTAGAGCATTTGAAATCAATGCCTTCGCCACGGGTTGCTCTTCTGACAGGATCGATGACGCAGGGTGAAGCGAATGCTGTCAGGCGCGATCTCGCCTCTGGTCTCATCGACGTTGTCATCGGTACACATTCTCTCATCGAGGATTCCGTGCAGTTCAAGGACTTGAAACTTGCGATCATTGATGAACAACATCGCTTCGGTGTGGAGCAGAGAAGAAAATTGGCGGAGAAGGGTTCTCCTCATACACTTGCGATGACGGCGACTCCTATTCCACGGACGCTCGCACTTACCGCGTACGGTGATCACGATCTGTCGGTCCTCATGGAGAAACCGGGACAGCGGAAGAAAATCAAGACGACGGTTGTTTCTCCGGCTGAGCGACACACTGTCGAACTCTTCATTGATGCAGAGATCGAGAAGGGGAGACAGGTGTATGTGATTTGCCCTCTCATCACGGAGTCCAAGGCGGATGAAATGGCGGAGGTACGGAGTGTTGAACAGGAGAAGAAGCGCTTGATAACGGAGTTCCCTCGTCGACGTATCGCGATGCTCCACGGCAAGCTTGCGTCCGATGAGAAAGAAGCCATCATGCGAGAGTTCAAGGATCATCACTACGATATTCTGGTAAGTACGTCCGTCATCGAGGTGGGCATCGATGTTCCGAATACGACGATCATCGTCATCGAGGGGGCGGAGCGGTTTGGTCTCTCACAACTCCATCAGTTCCGCGGACGAGTGGGCAGGTCTGACGAGCAGAGTTACTGCTTCCTCTTCACGACGACGCCGTCGCAGGCGAATTCCGAGAGACTGAAGGCGATGGAACAGCACGATTCTGGCTTCATGCTTGCGGAAATCGATTTGAAGCTCCGTGGGCCAGGCGAGATTTTTGGCCTCCGTCAGAGTGGCATTCCGGAGGTACGATTCGGGGGTCTCCTCAATGTTGATTTGGTCATGCGTGCACGGAAAGCTGCCGAGACGTTTCTCTAGTTGTGTTCTCCGTCATTATCTTTTGCCCTCTTCTCTCCATTTGCTACCATTGACGCACTATGCCGATTGAACTCACGGATACACAGCTCGATCTCGCTGAGAAGCTCTCTCAGCATGCGAAGGACGCGTGTGCACTCGTGGGCCTCAAGTGTCAGAAGTGCGAACCTCAGCACTTTTACTTGACGATCTACCGCTACTACGGACGCGTGCAGGGGATGTCGGCTGAAGTGGATCGATGTATCGACTGGTGCCTGAGTAAGGGGAAGATGGTCTTCACAGCACAGCGCTTCGGGAATTGGTGCGCGAATAAAGTGAAGTGGAATAAAGAAGAAGAGATCAAGAAAGC
>CAZDQZ010000066.1:0-6661 GCA_964507835.1 uncultured Candidatus Peribacteria bacterium
CCTGGGTCTTGTACTCACCGCCCGTCAAGTCATGAAAGGTAGGAGCACCTGAAGCACCCTTACTCTTAGGAGGGGGTACCACGGTGAAACTGCTGATTGGGACTAAGTCGTAACAAGGTATGTGTAGGAGAACCTGCGCATGGAACACCTCCTTACCAGGGAGTTTCTCTGGAAGTATGCTCTGATCGGTATCGTCCCGCGCAAGCGGGATATCAACATACATCCAATTTTTGAGCGGAGGATACCCTCCATGTCCTCAGAACTCAGCGCCCGTCGGGCACTGGGTTCTGTGGGGCTGGAGCTCCGTTTCGGTCATCGACCGAAGAAATGATCTAATCTTCTCTACTACACAATGCTGTGAAGAATACAGCGCTCACTCAGGGCGCTCTTTGCATTACACGACTTGCCCTGTACCGGAGCCCGAAGGCGACTGGTACAGGGTGGAGTGAACCGGAGCTTTTTTTGTGCAAATAATAAGAATCGACTTTGTCTCTGGGTGATGAGGAAAGAAGAAAGTATGTGTTTTTTGGTGCAAATAATCAAAAAATGATCTATTGTAGAGTGATAGAAAAGATAACAAGACGCCAAGCTCTGGCAGGCGCAACTACAGCTCTGGCAATTGTTATGCATGAGAATGCAGGAGAATCGTCATCTCCTTCCGATGAAAATGATAGAATCGCAGAAGAATGCCTCAAAGAATTTCAGAGGTGGAAGCCTACTATGGATCACATGAGAGGAATGAGTGCTCAGCAAACATACGACCTCATTCACAGTAATCCCAACGTGCGGTTCCTACGATGGCAAGGAGCAAAGATCCTGTATGAAAGAGGCTTGGTGCCAAATACTGTCTCTGTCTCCGATGAACAATGGACAAACATTCTCAAGAAAGAGAGGGAGAATGCAATCACCCCTGAAACGAAAGCGTGGCTTGAAGAAAGGAATAAACGGCGAAAAATACTGCAAAAATTGCTTTCTGGTCGCTGAGACATTAGTCGCGCATCTTGCAATTAATTAACAATAGAGCTATCCGACACTCATTAGGATCATTCGAATGTAGAGTAACTTGTTTTAATGCTTCAAGATCTAAATTCTGAAGTTTATAGAAAGAACGATCTTCAGGGCGAATGCTTGGTACGTCATCAATGCATTCTCTGGTGATATCTTCATTTGCTACAGGCATAAATGCAAATATAACACATTCATACTTTCAAGCAACGAAGCAACGTCATGAGACTGAAAATACATGAACGAGAAGCCAAAAAACTATATCAACGCCTCCACGAGTCTCAAAATCGATTCTTTGTCACTCGGCTTACTTTCGGCGATGAGGAGGGCGAGAGCGACCAAGGCGGAATCGTTGATCATCCGCTCGCCAGATTTATTCCGTAACTTGCCGTGACGCGAGAGGAAGAGCACGAAGAGCAGACACGCGATGCGCTTATTGCCGTCGAGAAATGGTCGCTCTTTGATGATGCGATAGAGCAGACTCGCCGCGCGTTCTTCGCTCGACAAAAACTCGGGCTTCTTGTCTGTACCCGTCAGCAACATTTGTAGTGAACCTTCTCTGCTCTCTTTGCCGAAGTCCGCACTCACCTCTCCCCTCTTCCGTAGATCCTTCGCAAGTGCGATGATCGCAGTTTCTGCATCAGCGACAGAGAAATCTTTCACTTGGCGTGTCGTCTTCACCTTGCGCGGAGGAAACGTCTTCGATCCATACTGCTGGAGCAGAAGCCAGCTCTGTGCATAATCTGTGATCACAGTGAGCAGACCAGTCGCTTCCGCGCTCGTGAGCTGTTTGCGTTCCACGGCAGACCGCACGAGTGTCACCGCACGTTCAAACTCCGCGATCCCCCGCTCCGCGATACGAGAACGATTCACTGTGAATCCTTTGATGAGGTGTTGCTTTAGCACACTCGTCGCCCAGATGCGAAAGCGCGTTCCCTGCTTGGAGCTCACGCGGTATCCGACAGAAATGATGACATCGAGGTTGTAACACTGCGTGTCGTACGTCTTTCCATCGGTCCCAGTCATCCGGAAATTCCGGATAACTGATTTTGGCTTCAGTTCGCCATCTTTGAAGACATTGCGGATGTGCTCAGAGACCGTACGAACGTCCTTCTTGAACAGTGCAGACATTTGTTTTTGGCTCAGCCACACAGTATCTCCCTGGAGGCGCACATCGATGCCAGGACCTTCTTTATCCTGATAGAGAATGACGCTTTGTTGAGGGGTGAGAGGCATGAAGACAGAGTAGCAAGAGTGACCCGGTCTACGACAGAAGAAAATATTCGTATCACCAATCATGTTGCAACCATGGGAGCGGGTCTCCGACCCGCGGTGAACATAGAAAATACAAACTCTTCACTGCGCACATGTGAGGTCAAAATGAGAGTATCGTGACCGATCTACGCGGGTCGGAGACCCGCTCCTGATGACCATAGACTCGCTCCTTATTGCCAGTGGCCCGCTCCCTATGAATACAGGAATATATGCGATTAACCATGTATTAAACTCGCCCGCACCACCGCCTTCACCTCATCACTCTCGATGCGATCAACGATGCTTCCGAGGAATCCATCGACGTACATCTGCCGTGCAGTTTCCGGATCAATCCCCCGCGACTGGAAGTAAAATAAATCTTCGACCGTCACCCTACTCACCGTCGCGCTGTGGCTTGCCTTCACATCATTCGTGCGTATCTCTAAGCCCGGAACAGCATCGATCTTCGCGATGGCATCGAGCATGAGGACATCCTCGGTGAGGTACGTATCTGTCCCCGTCCCACCCTCAGCGATCTCGATCATCCCGTGACAGGTGACGTGCGCTTTGCCTTCAGCAACACCTTTCATCGTGATCTCCCCCCCACCATTCCTCCCCGCAAAAATATTCCGAGCGGAAATTTTCTGTGTTTCCTTTCCGCGGGCACAGAAAGCCCAATCAATAGAGCTTACCGCATCGCCCCCTTCAATGTGCGATACGAGCGACCAATCAATCTTGTCTCCCTGCGCGATATTACAGAAGTGAACGCGAGCACCATCCTGGAGGTAACTGTCTTGTCGGAGCGTGAGTGACTTCTTGTTGCCCTCAACGATCACGAGAAGAAATACTGTGCTCTCTGCGCCTACGTCAAACGTGAGCTGTAGCGCATCCGATGCTCCCTCGATGCGCAGGCCAAGAACCGTACGAATACCAGACGCAACCGTACATCGATACTCCTTCACACCCTTCGGGATGCTAAGCCACTGGAGCGCTGTAGATGATACTTTGATAGAAGTATTAGATGCTTTGGGCATGGGGGTAGTGTAGCGAATCCTCACTGAAGAATGGATCAAAGTCGAAGAAAATGCTATAATGAACTGATTTCAGACCGAAATATGCCACGTATAGACAATGACTATGCTTTTGAGGCTCATGAACGATCATATGAGCTCCCACATCGTGTGTGTAAAATTCTCGAAGACATATTTGCCGTTCGACCAGACGGAGGATATGTCCATCCCGGAACCAATAACGTTACCGCCTATCTTCTACGACTCTGCTTCGTCGCCGATGCATGGAAAAAAACCAATCCTCATGGTCTTAAACTAGAAGAAAAAATCGATGGAACAAAAGAGCAATCAATCGATGCAATCATTCGAAGTAGAAAGATCGCAGATACTGTAGAACACGACCTCTCACGTAGGGATCTATGGCAACAATACCGGAATACATGTTTAGAGAAATTCGATCAAAACAATTTTCTAGAACTAGAAGAGCTCCTAGGAATCGATAGTGGAGGGGTCAATAGAGATGATGAAAATCCTTTCCTGGGTGCAGATATTAATCGCATCGGTGCTGCATCCACATACTGCGAAAGCATTGTAGTCCAAAAAGAAGCGCGAATGCGAGTGCTACAATCGCAACAAGCAACTCGTGATCACTCAGAAAAAGCAGGTGTACTAAATTTACCAGAATTGTTTGAGAAACTTAGAAAGTGGCTCCTTAAGAGCATCGATCGCCGATAAGAAAAAATAGACCATCTGTCGTATTTTCTTGTCAAAGAGGTCGGACTTTTGAATACTGTGTGCATGATACGAGAATCTCTTTCCTGTACAGAATTACGACACGAAACGCCTAATCTAGATGTAGTAACAAGAATACATGGGGCAAAAGAAGGCACTCGCATAGATTTATATAGCCCCTTGGCAAAAGTCGACAGAGATCGGCATCTTGGCCGTAAAGAAGAATCAAATACACCTCCACGCAGACCGAAAGAAGGCGAATCTCCATCGCCAAAGTCGCGACCTGACCGTACAGAAAGGCCTCCGCAGAATCCTCGTCGCAGAGGCAAGTAATCACCCCACCGAAGCTTCCATCTTCAGCCTGCGGAACGCTGATGCGTGGGCTTCCCAGTGCGCCTCTGAGGCTACGAGGGGACAAGTCGGCTGACAGGCCATTTAACCAACACTTCCCTCCATTTCCATCTCTATAAGCCGATTCATCTCCACAGCGTATTCCAATGGAAGTAACCGCACGATCGGCTCGATGAAGCCATTCACGATCATGGCTCTCGCCTCCTCTTCGGTAAGCCCACGCGACATCAAATAAAAGACATCTTCTTCGCTGAGTTTACCTACCGTCGCCTCGTGCGCGATCGTGACATCGTTGTTGCGAATTTGAATGTCGGGGATGGTGTCGGTCCTGCTTTCTTCGTCCAAGAGAAGCGCATCACACTCGATGCTACTCGTGCAGTCGTGCGCATGCGGTGCGACCTTGAGGAGGCCTCTATACACACAACACCCACCATCCTTACTGATACTCTTACTGATGACGGTACTGCTCGTGTGTGGAGCCATGTGGAGGACCTTGGCTCCCGTGTCTTGCCACTGATTTTTGTTTGCGAACGCGAGTGCCATGTGATCACACCGAGCACCTTCGCCCACGAGGACACTGCACGGGTAGAGCATCGTGACGCCACTTCCCATATTGCCACCGATCCACTCCATGAGTGCATCTTTCTCGACGATCGCGCGCTTGGTATTCAGGTTGTACGTATCGCGACTCCAGTTCTCGACCGACGAGTACCTGCACTTGGCACTGGGCTTCACGAAGATTTCTACAAGGCCCGCATGGAGGCCCTGTGAGCCGTACTTGGGTGCACTGCATCCTTCGATGTAATGCGCATCTGCACAGTCTTCGATGATGATGAGCGTGTGCTCGAACTGTCCCATATTCTTCGCATTCATGCGGAAGTATGCCTGGAGGGGCTCTGTGACCTTCACGCCCTTGGGCACATACAGAAATGTTCCTCCACTCCACACCGCTCCATGGAGTGCAGAGAACTTATGATCCGTCGCAGGGACACACTTCATGAAATATTTCTTGACGAGCTCGGGGTGCTCTCGCACCGCTCTGTCCATGTCGAGGAAGATAACCCCAAGCTTCTCCCACTGCACTTTGAGCTTGTGGTACACCATCTCGCTCTCGTACTGCGCACCCACTCCTGCGAGCATCTTGCGCTCTGCCTCGGGGATGCCGAGTCTGTCGTAGACTTTCCTGATTTCCTCAGGCACTTCTCCCCAGTCATCGGTCTCGCCTGCACCAGTCTGGGCGTAGTAAATGATGTTATCGAGATCAAGTTTACTGAGGTCTGCACCCCAGGTTGGCATGGGCATTTTCTGAAATATTTTCAGGCTCTGCAGTCGATGTTCGAGCATCCACTTCGGTTCATTCTTATCTGCACTGATCTGCCGAATGAGCGCTTCGCTGACGCCTTTTTTGACTCCCTTGGTGTAGGGGGAGGGGTTGTGGGAGTCGAAGATACTTCTTTCCAATCCAGCAAATATCGGTTTCTTGTACAGCAAACGCATCTCGCCCGGCGTAGTCTCACCGCGGGACGAAGTCGGATCGAAGACGGAGCGGAAGAGGCCGGAGAAGATTGATGTCGTCATGGGCAAGAATTGTAACAGACTATAACGCGCCCACGGAGGGGCGCTCCTTCTTCTGCTTTTTTAGTAACCTACATAAAACGGAGCAGCCCTCCGTGGCTGCGTCGAAAGCACCACTACGCTGAAGCGGTCCATCTCCTCCTGCCCTACCCGCATCCGTGACGCCACGTCCCGGTTTTCGCCCTCATCTTCGGTTTTTCTCCACTGCGGTGGAGAAGGAAGATCTGCTTCACTGGAATCCAAGGCCCCCTCCTCTCCATCTCAGTGGAGAAGAGGCTGGGAGGTGAGGGCACGACCGCGGGAAGCATCCCGCTCCCCAAGATCATGTTTTTAAGATATCCTCCCTTCATGAAAAAAGCTGCCATCATCCTCGATGAAACTCTGCCTACGGGCCTCCTTGCAAACGCCGCCGTCTGCATCGTCACAGGTCTCTTCAATGGAGAAGACGATGTCCTTGGACCCGGCATCGACGGCTCCGACTGCACTTTCATTCCCATCACGAAGATCGGCATCCCGATCCTCAAACGAGGCAGTCGAACATTCTTGGAACTTTTTGAACGCGTAAAAAATACAGGCGTGAAATACATGGTATTTACGAAGGAAGGACAATCGACGAATAGTTACGAAGCGTACATCGAGCGCGTGAAGGGCAAGAGTATTAACGACGTAACGATCGTAGGGCTGGGGGTGATCGGTACACCGGAGCAGGTGAAGAGTGTGGCTGGGGATTGTCC
>CAZDQZ010000067.1:0-6519 GCA_964507835.1 uncultured Candidatus Peribacteria bacterium
TCCTCGAACTGATCCTCAAGATTGCGCACCTTGGAAGTATCGTGCCGTTTGCGGTACTAGAATGGTGAGAGAAATAGTTGATGAACAGATAGGAAAGATGGCACAGAAGAAAAAAAGAAACTAAAATATAGAATACATGGAAAAAGCCTGGTTCATTTCACAGATCGATGTTTTCGATGGCATCCCAGATGCAGAAGTCATGCGTATAGCAAAGAGCGCAGAGGATCAACGATGCGCCTCAGCAACACAACTCTATTCCCCGCACAATGGACAGGATCGGAATGTCTTCATCGTCAAGGAAGGTGAAGTCGCACTCTATCACTCTGTTGAAGGAAAAAAGGTGATATTTGATGTGGTCGGTCCAGGAAGCCTCTTCGGTAACTTCCTCCCTGAGACCGAGGCCGTTTCTCACTATGCAGAAGCCATGCCAGGAAGCAGAATCTGCAAGCTCACAACTGACGACTTTCAGAAAGTTCTCGCTACCCACCCTACAGTACTCATACGGCTCCTCAGACAACTCTCTGCACGCCTGCAGGACTATGAACAAAAACTCCACTTAGACTCGAAAAGCGCACAAGAAAAAATTCTTGGAGAATTGAAGCGGTATCAACGAAAGAAATTCAATCCTTTCAGTGTATTCAAAACAGACATTGCACTTGCTATCACACATGAAAAAATTGCCGAGCTCACAGGGGTCAATCGAGTGACAGTCACAAGAGCACTGAAGATGCTGAAGCTGGTGGGTAAGATAGAAATTGATCAGCAAGGTCGTATCATTCTTCTGTAGTCTACGCTACAGCGCAGGAAAATCATCCTTGTATGCTATCCTTAATATTTCCCCCTCCTTTGTTACATATGAAGCCCTTTCTCCTCCCGATACTGTTCGCTGTGGCACTCTTGAGCGCTTGTAATCCTTTAATGCCAGAGGAACTTACCGTAGAACCATCACCAACAGCTCTCCAAGAACAAGATCCGAAGGTTGTAGATGCTCCTGCGTATACGAGTGGAGCTCTTCAAGAGTACTCATCAACGGCCTACGCAGAGGCGCTTAGAGACGGGAAAACGGTCATACTCGATTTCCATGCAAACTGGTGCCCTGTTTGCCGACAAAATGCACCACATATCAAGAAAGCATTTGAAGGTTCTCAGCAACAGACTGTCGTCGGCTTCATCGTCAACTACGATACTGAGACGACTCTCCTTGAGCAATTCGGCGTTTCCATGCAGTCTACGCTTGTGAAAGTCCGCGGTAGCGAGCCTGCACGCGCAGAAAAAATTGACGCTATCGGACCTGGGCCTTTGACGCAAGAACAAGTGTCATCCTTCATTCAATCCTAGGCGGATGATCTCTAAATTTCTATTCGCTTTCCTGGCAGGGCTCATCACGGTACTGTCGCCATGCATCATTCCGATCCTTCCCATCGTGCTTGGCTCAGCACTGAAGCGTCATAGAATGTACCCCGTGTACATGGTACTCGGTCTTATAATGACATTCTCCGTTCTCGGGATTCTCTTTGGAAGTCTAGGGAGCGCCGTTGGCATCAGTAAGCGCACTCTGGAGATCTGCGCCACCTTCCTACTGTTCGTGTTAGGACTGATAATCGTCATCAAGCCTCTCAGTATCATCTTCACGACATGGACAGAAAAACTCTTGGCATTCGGCCTTCCTGCACCAAAAGCATCAGACTCACCACTACAAGCATTCGTTGTCGGGAGTACGCTCGGCATTGTGTGGGCTCCTTGTGCCGGGCCAGTTCTCGCTTCGATCTTGGCGCTTGCAACTGCGAGCAAAAGCATCGTGATGAGCTTCCTGTTGCTCTTCACCTATGCCATGGGCGCAGGAATCCCCATGCTGATCATCGCATATGGTGGTCAACGCGCTCTATCGAGTCGTCGTGTCATCAAGCAACACGCAGAAGGCATCAAGCATGTATTCGGATGGATCCTGATCAGCACAGCCGTCATGCTCTATTATGGAACATTCAAAGATCTGGAAGCACTTCTCATACCGTATCTACCTAGCTTCATCACAGCACTGTAATCATCTATGAAGATTCGCGACCTGCTCCGCATCATCGGTATTCCTGTCATAGTATCGTCCCTCTGCTGTCTGAGTCCTGTCATTCTCGTCATACTTGGGTTGAGCACAGCAAGCTTCGCAGGATCGCTGGCTGATACGTTATACGGCGATTACAAGTGGATCTTTCGTGGAATGGGGTTTCTGACATTGATTTTGAGTCTCATTCTGTACGTACAACAGAAAGGAATTTGTACGCTCAAACATGCTCAACGTCGCCGGAATGAAATAGTAAATATTCTTCTCATTTCGATCATAAGCGCGATCGGAGGGTACTTCTTCTTCCTCTACATTGTCGTAGAGTATCTGGGCATCTGGCTACAAATTTGGAAATAAAAAATGAAAAGTACCTGCTAACACAATGATGTAAGCATATCGACACACTCGGCATTCAAGATTACGATGAATCGCTATGAACCTCCATCCCTACCTCGCGCGCATCCGCGCTGAATTTCCACAGTTGAAAATCAAGCGCGTGACAGTGCCAAAGCAAGGCATGGATCACATCACGCTCTTCGTCGATGGAACATGGGTCTTTCGCTTCCCGAAGACTACTGCGTACGTGGCTACCTTTCCTCATGAAATAGCACTCCTCCACGCACTCCATACAAAAATCACGATCGACATCCCCTACTTCGAGCTCGTCGCCAAGAACAAAGCATTCGGAGCGTACAGAAAAATCGATGGCACACCGATCACTCCTGCGCGCTTCAAACGTCTCTCGATATCCGCGCGTAAAGCACTAGCGATGGATCTCGCACGCTTCCTCTCAGAGCTCCATTCATTCCCCGTGAAGACTGCAGAGAAGCTCGGAGTCGAACGTGAAAATCCACGAGGCTACCACGATCGAATCGTTCGAGAGTACCAAGAATTCGTATATCCCACACTGAGTGCCTCAGACCGCAAACATGCAGAAGCCATCCTTCAACAATCAGAGGACTACTGTGCACAAGAGTTTCCGAGAGTCATGGCACATAACGACATGCATAGTCTACACATCCTCCTGAACAATTCTCACCTCGCCGGCATCATCGATTTTGGTGACAAGGCGATCAACGATCCTGCCAAAGACTTCTGTGGGCTACTCGATATCGATCCATGGCTTCTGCATGCAGTGTATGACAAGTACGCTCACAAGGACCGTACTCTGATTTCTCGTGTACTCGTCGTCAGAAAACGGGGTGGACTCTCGTGGCTTGCGTACAATGCGAAGAGTAAAGACCACGAGAAATACATGCGTGCGTACCGGCAGTTTCAGTGGCTGACGACACTTGCATGCTAGGCAAGTATTCATCGATGATCCTGCCACGCCTCTGTAAAAAGTGCAGAAAACAGGAAAATTGAAACTTCACTGATAAACACATCGCTAGATCCTTCCTGCACAAAATTTCGACACAAATCTGAAGAAGACGATTGAAGAGAACATGCACAGATACGCACTCCCCCATCACTTCGAAAACTCCGTGAAGGCACGCATAAGAGGTACCCCCAATGAAATAGCGACCAAAGATGTGCTCGTTGCCCAGCCATATTCTTGTATGCCTGATGCAAAAGAAACGAGAACTCCTGCAACAACGACGCAGAGAACCCAAACGACGAGAAGTATTTTACGGAGACTCATAGAGAAATGTGTGAACGTGGTAGCCCTCAGTATATCAGATGCAAAGATACTGATCAGATGGTGCAACGTCCTAAACAGCGATCAACGAATCATCACTACTTTCAGTGCTCATATCAACAAATAGATCAATCCCTACAAAACTACGTTTCTTGATATACCTTTTCAAAAATCGCGAAGGCAAGCTCCGCTTGCCTGGAGTGACACCTCGTACGGGAAAGAGAGCTCACGAGAGGAAACCGTAGGTTTCCTTTCGTGAATAGTGGCAGCCCCAGGGAGAATTGAACTCCCGTTAACGGATTGAAAACCCGCTGTCCTAACCATTAGACGATGGGGCCACGCGCTGATGCGCGAATGAAAAGTGAGAAGTGAAAAGTGAAACATTCGATTCACTCCATAGACACTATCATGCGAAAGAGCCTCGCCATTTTCAGTTCTTCATTGTCAATTGTCAATTGAACGGAGGAGAATAACAATAGAATTGATGCTTCGTTCGTACCCTTTCTCCCCTCCTCCCGTATGGCTCTCTCGTCCTTCGCACTGATTCTCGGAGTATTTTTCTATGTATTCGGCTTCCCGCTCATCTTCTCTGACAGTCAACACCTAGAGTGGCGTGAGAAAGTCCTGAAGGATGAGAATGCTCTGCGCATCGTCGGTACTATCCTCATCGTACTGGCTGTCACAACACTCCGGTATCACTTCCGCATCACTCCTGACGGTGAGGGGGTAGTTATCGCAGTTGCGTGGATGGCACTCGCAAAAGGATTGTTCATTGCCTGGTGGCCAAAACACTTCATGCAGATCACCATGCGCTTCGAGGGATTCCTCTTCGATTCCTCCACGATGCAGATCTTCACAGGATGCGTCATGGTGCTCCTTGGTGCACTCTTCACATTTCTCGGACTCATCCTCGCGTAGGTGATGTCCATCCTCCTCGATATCATCGCCGTCAGTATCCTCGCGGGACTCCTTTTGGTAACCGTCATCCTCACTCTAAGTATCGTTTTTCAATTACGGTGGCTCATACCATTCGTGCCCACACCGCTCCCCATCGTACGTACGATGGTCACACTCGCCGAGCTGACGCCAAGTCAAACGGTGATGGACCTCGGTGCTGGTGATGGTAGATTTCTCATCGAAGCGAAGAGGAAGGAACCACGTATCAATGCAATCGGCATCGAAGGGTCCCTCGGAGTGTGGATGCTCGCCAAAGCACGTATCTGGCTCTCAGGCGTCCGCGATATTCAGATGCATCGAAAAAACTTCTTCGCAGTCGATCTCTCCTCCGCAGATGTTCTCTTCCTCTACCTCTCGATGCACGCCATGAAGAAGCTCGTACCCAAATTTCAATCTGAGCTCAAGCCAGGAACTATCATACTCTCTCACGCATTCTCACTTCCGGGATTCGAGCCTGTGCGCACCGCCGAAGTGCCGATGTTCTTTGGGTGCCAAAAAACGAAAGTACGATGCTACCGGTGGAAGGGCAAGTAATATGATTCATTCAATGTTTTCCCAGAAACATGGATTGCAATACACCAAGTACGGAGCCGACTCTGGATAAATCGCAACGATCTGCTTCTTACACTTATCACACGTACGCTTGTAGAGCTGACGCTCACTGCGGAGAGCCATACGCTGACGATGACGGCAGGCAGGGCAATGATCCGGAAGTGGAAGCTTCTTCTGCTCGTAGAAAAGTACTTCCTGAGGAATCACGATAAACTCTTTCTGACAGGTGGGATTGGTGCAGAAAATTTTGACAGAATTCTGCAAAGGAGAAGTACTCATACACGTGAGGGGGGAAGAATGGGGGGAAGAGTTTGGATAGCACTATCAGACTCGTTTGTTAGACGAAATTCCTCATACGACGACACGAAGTACGGAAGAAGGTTGTACCGACCAGACTGCTGTAACTCCCTCCGAATACGATCTACTTCTCTGTGATACTCCTCAGGTGCGTACGGCGTATTGAGGATGTGATACTCCTTGTTCTGCAAGAAAACACATCCAAAGCAGTTCTTGAGATTTTTACTGAATGCACAGAACTCACAACTACTGCAGTACCGAGCGTGGAAGCAAAAATTGAGATCATACCCTGAAGGGCAATGCGTGCATTGATACGCCAATTCACACTCAAAGCAATGACTTAAGTCACAGCTATTCTTGTGACCGTTCGTCTCGATACAGAAGAGACAATCCTCAAGAGCGAAAGAATCATGACAACGATAGCACCCCTTGCATTCTGCGAGATGATTGCCGATGCAGTCTTCACAGCTGAACTGATGGAGAGCGAGGTTCGGTACTCTCGTCCTAAGCTCTTGCACACGCTGGAGAATCGTCGCCCTCTGCTCACCATTCTTCAAATCGATCGATTGAATCCTCTGCTCATACTCCTCTTTGGTGAATTGCTCGTTGAAGATGCAAAATTGCTTCTGATACAGTCCGACACACCCGAAACAATTACTGCACCCAAAACAATCTTTACAAAATTGGCACTCACGACAGTTCGCACAATCCTGAGCGTAATCAACCATGTAGCAGTTCGCGCAGTCGGTACACTCCGTGCACCACTCACAGCCGATGCAGAAAGTCAGGCCACTACAGCTGATACACTTTCTGGAATACCGAGCGTAGTACACATCCTCAGAGTAAAAAATTCCAAAACAGTAGTAACAGTTCTTACTGCGGACTGCCTCTGCGTAGTCACAGTTTTCCGCCCCATCCTGGATGAGGTTATACCGAGGTTTACTCAAAAGCAGATCTTGAAACTCACGGACGAAATCCATAGAATTGGTGGGCAAAGAAGAGATGTTGATGCTGACCA
>CAZDQZ010000068.1:0-1212 GCA_964507835.1 uncultured Candidatus Peribacteria bacterium
ATTATAATACTAAAACTACCCCCTCTCCAATTCATGTCCACCCGTAGCCATCTCATCAGCATCGCACTCATCGCATCATTCTCTGTCATAAGCCTGGCACATGCTGATGGGCTGAAAGATCAGTGGATCACACGACAACCACAGTCTGCGGATTTCGTGAAGGTCAGCAAGCTCAAAGCCATCAAACTGCATAAGGAGAAAGCAACTACCCCGAAGGAAATTACGAAAGAGGAATCCATTGCGACGATGCTCCGGAAGAAAGCACGGCAGGAAACACGCATGAGACACTCACTGCTCCAAACTCCGGTAACAGTAGAATCACCAAAGCCAGAAATAACGCCAACTCACTTCGACGAAGAAGAGAAGATCCGCAGTATCCAGAAGCAAGAGAAGCCACTGAGTGCCTGCGCCAACCTCCATCCGCGCGAACGGACTGCGTGCTTGAGTGCGAATGCATTCAAAAAAACTGTGCGCATGCAGTCAGCGACAGAGTCGAAATAACGGACTCCAAAGAAGATAGTCGATTCTATGATAGGTGTTTGCTACACTCTTCTCTGTGCGACCAAAGGGTGTGATCACAGGCATCGTCATCGCTCTCTGTATCGGCATTGCTGGTGCTGACTACCTTTTCAAGGAACAGTACCGTCCGGTATCGATGCCAGAGGACACCACCGTGACGACGATGCCGGTTCAAGCAACGAGTTCTGGGGTCACGGTCATGAATACAAACACAGGCTCATCGACGACAATATCGAGTACGGCATCATCGGTCGCCACATTCGTGAAAAAAGGCACGTCGATGAAAAAGAAGAGTAGCGTGAGTGTCGACGACGTGATCCAGAAACTAGGACTCACAGCTGTGCAGACGAGCGAACGAAGCCTCATCAGTCTCGCTGTCACAACCGTACCGGTCCACACATCCGTCCTACTCCTCAGGAGCGATAGGGCGCTACTTCTGTCGTGGATCGAGAGTGACGATGTAAAGGACATTATGACGAATCTGAAGAAATCCCTTCAAGATCAATTCTCTGTCCAGGTCACGAATCTTCTCGATGAGACGAGACAGTCCCCTGATGGACCACCAATGGACGTCCTCCGTTTCATCGATCCTGCGATCAGCAGTGAAGAAATCTACATTCTGCGTGTAAGGAACCGCCTCTACGAAATCCACGTCGCGAAGAATGGAACGGATGTACTAGGGCAGTTGATGGA
>CAZDQZ010000068.1:1312-4602 GCA_964507835.1 uncultured Candidatus Peribacteria bacterium
AAAATGGAGATTGACGATTCGTATTTCTATCAGTAAAGTGCCGTGGCTATGGCTAAAAAAGTCGTCAAAATCATCAAAGTGCAATCCCGCGGTGGACAGGCGAACCCAGCCCCACCACTCGGTCCTGTGCTCGGACAAGCCGGTATCAACATCCAGCAGTTCTGCACGCAGTTC
Organism: uncultured Candidatus Peribacteria bacterium; assembly: GCA_964507835.1. Lineage (GTDB taxonomy): Bacteria > Patescibacteriota > Gracilibacteria > Peribacterales > Peribacteraceae > CAZDQZ01. The sequence continues at coordinate 1,487 of CAZDQZ010000068.1, forward strand.
AACGACAAGACGAAGGGGCAGATGGGCAAAGTCATCCCTGCAGAGATCACTGTGTACGATGACAAGAGCTTTACCTTCATCCTGAAGCAACCTCCATCGTCGTATTTGATTCTCGAAGCTATGGGCAAGGAGAAGGGTTCGGGTAAGCCAAACAAAGAGAAGATTGGCACGATCAAGATGAGCAAGCTCAAGGAACTCGCGAAGGTGAAGCTTCCCGATCTCAACACGGATAATCTCGACTCTGCTACACGCATGATGGCAGGTACGGCGAAGAATATGGGTCTCCTCGTCGAGGATGATCTGAAGACTGCCGCGTAGTGATCAACTCATCGAATGGAATTCGTCGCAAGGCTTTTTCGATGTCGACGCACGTACAAGGAGAGAAAAGGCGGTATGCTGATCTCCGTTCTTCTCCCCTTTTCTCATGAACGCCATTCCCTACGTTCTCTCGTCATCACTCGCGATCGTCGTACCCATCGGCGTTGTCATTGCCTTTGCCATACTTTTCATCCCAAGCTTGCTCGTCACCGGAGCGAAGCCAGAAGGAGTCGGACGCGCGATCACCGCCTATATGCTCAAGACACTCGGATTGATCTTCGTGGGCTTAAGTGCTGTGGAATTCACCTACGGCCTCATCGTCACGCGCTTCCCTGCGTACCCCATCCTCATGATTCTGATCCTCCTCTTCGCCGTCGGTGTGACTCTCCTCATTCACGCAAGCAGAATCCTCCAAACCATCGACTCCGCATCTTCAGTCGTCGTGAAGCTCATCTTCTTCCACTCGCTTGAAGTTCTCGGTGTGCTCACCGCAGTCATCTCTGCACTCTTCGTCGGTGTCACCTTCGTCATGACAAAACAGCTACTCAAGTGGGAGCTCCCGACCACGCTCATTCTCCTCGGTGTAATCACTGCACTCGTCTCATCGATGCACTTGGCACAGAAGAATGGCAAAACGAGCAAAGTGGCGAAGAAGAAATAAGGCAGAAACGTACGAAAAGGGCAGGAAAGGCAGAAAGGTTTTTATGATCGTACTTTTCTGCCCTTTCTGCCTTTCCTGCCCACAATGAATATCAATTGCAAAACACCATAAAATCACATACTCTACATCAGCTTCGTGGGAGCCCTGCACTACTCACTACGTTCGAGTACGGGGCGACCCCTTTCTACCACGTTCCCCCATTTCCCATGGCTACCAAAGCCAACATCGTCATCGGCGGTAAGAAATACCGCGAGAAAAAGACACTCGTCACCAAGCCCATCTACACGCTCGATGAAGCTGTGGCTCTCTTGACCAAAGTCCACGCAACCAAGTTCGATGGCTCCGCAGAGGCACACTTCCGCATCGGTGCCGATATGACACAGGCTGATCAGCTCGTTCGTGGAACGGTGAGCCTCCCAAACGGCACAGGCAAGAAAGTTCGCATCGCCGCATTCGTAACGCCAGACTTCGAGGATGAAGCCAAGAAAGCTGGTGCGAAGTATGCTGGAGCTGCTGACCTCGTGAAGCAGATCGAAGGAGGAATGCTCGACTTCGACATCACGGTCGCCATGCCTCAGCTCATGAAGGACCTCGGTAAACTCGCCAAGATCCTCGGACCCAAGGGCCTCATGCCATCGCCAAAATCCGGCACAGTGTCCGATAAGCCAGGCAAAGTCATCGAGGAACTCATGAAGGGTCGCATCGAATTCAAGATGGACAAGCAAGGCATCATCCATACTGTCTTCGGTAAGATGAGCTTCGGCGAAGAGAAATTGAAGGCAAACCTAAAGTCGCTCATTCAGGCGATCCAAGACGCCAAGCCAAACGCCATCAAAGGTGCCTACATTCTCTCCCTCTCCATCAATCCTACGATGGGCCCTGGGATCAAAGTGCAACTGTAGAATGGAATATCGAATGTCGAATATCGTATGTCGAGTATTTTCACAGACTTGATATATCATCTAAAGAAATAATGCGATATTCGAGATACGACATTCGATATACGACGGCTACAACGTCACTTTCGATAATGCTTCCCTCACCTCCCCGAGGCTCTCCATCTGCAGAATTCGTGAACGAAGATCCTTCGCGCCATCGAAACCTTTGACGTAGCTACTCATGTGCCTGCGCATCTCCAGCACTCCACGTGTCTCCCCTTTTAGTTTGATGGCAATATCGTAATGCTCAAGGATGAACGGAATACGCTTCTGAAAAATCTGAAATTTCTCTGCATTGATCTCTGGAAGACTGCGGGTCGAAGACCCACTCTGAGGACTTTCCTGCCGTTCCTGCCCTTTCTCACCTTTCTGCCTTCCAGCAAGCGCCTCCGAAATCTCCCGCATCAACCACGGATTCCCCCACGTTGCTCTGCCAACCATCACGCCATCCAAATTGCCAAGCATTCGGAGTGCATCGTCTGCCGAAGCGATGTCGCCGTTACCGAGAACAGGGACCTTCACCGCTTTCTTGAGCTCATAGATCGGTGCCCAATTCGCTTTCCCCGTGAACTTATCGTGGTATCTGCGTCCGTGGATCGCGAATGCCGATGCTCCTGCCTCCTCCAGTTTCTGACAAAATGGAATAAGTGTTTCGTGCGTATCCCAACCGAGACGCGTCTTCACGCTGATCGGGATCGACACAGCGCGCACTGCAGCATTCACGACCTCCGCAGCGAGATCCGGTCGACGAATCAGCGCAGAACCGTAGCACGACGAGACGATTTTCGCCGCCGGACATCCCATATTGATATCGATGCCATCGGCACCCATCTGCTCGATGATCTTGCACGCCTCGAGAAACTTCTTCGGATCCGCACCGAAGATCTGCACGATGAGTGGCTTCTCCAAATCGGCATCGAACTCCAGCATCTTGAGCGTCTTCTTCGCTCCGTAGGTGATGGCGTCCGAGCTCAAGAACTCTGTATAGAGCAGTGCAGACGGATCGACTTTTTTGATGAGCTGACGAAACGACGCATCGGTGATCCCCGCCATGGGAGCGAGCGCAACGATCGGCCGAGGAATGGAGTCCCAAGAGAAAGACATGTGGAGCAGAGAGTATACGTGGACGATGAGAGGATGAGAAGGAGAGGGTGGAGAGGGTGGAGAGGGTGGAGAGGGTGGAGAGGGTGGAGAGGGTG
>CAZDQZ010000068.1:4702-6496 GCA_964507835.1 uncultured Candidatus Peribacteria bacterium
GGAGAGGGTGGAGAGGGTGGAGAGGGTGGAGAGGGTGGAGAGGGTGGAGAGGGTGTAGAGGAAAAAGAGGAGGAGAGGAACAATACAAACGAATCCTCTCGTCGTATCAATCCTCTACTCCTCTCATCTTCTAATTCCTCTCATCCTCTCTCACTTCTCCTTCGCTTGCAAATCAAGCATTCAATGCTCAAGAAGATTTACGAAACCTCAAGAAGAAGCGCATAATCAATGAACATGCTTCGCACCATCCTCCATTTTCTCGTCCCAGTCGCAGAGGCCGCTCCTCCTCCGCCTTCGTGTGATTTCTTCTCAGGAGGATTCAGCCTACCTGCCGGAGGGATGTTCGTCTGCTTCGCAGATTTCCTCAGTGGATTCACATTTGCGACGATCGGGCTCGCAGCATCCATCTCGCTCATCATGCTCATGATCAACGGCTTTCGGTACATGCTGGGGCCCGCTACGCCGGGAGGTAGTTCCGATGCTGCTAAGAAAGGAATCACCGCATCGCTCACTGGTCTCGCTTTATCTCTCCTCACGTATCTCATCCTCGACACATTCGTGAACGCCGTTACCCAATAACCCTATGGCCAAAAAGCCCACAGAATCGTTCAAGTCCATTCAGATCCTCTCAGCGAAGGCGCAGTCTCTCTGGAGCAAAGCGCGCGAGCGGATGCAAAATACACAGGAGGAGAATGACTCCGAAGACGTCACACCGCCACAGCAGAAGAATCGATCACTCTCACTCATTGAAATTCGCATCAAGACTGTCATCAAAGTAACACTCGCGTTCCTCCTGATTTCCGGTTTCGCATCTGCCCTCTTCGTCGTCAGAGACAAGCTCCTCATCCTCATTCTCGCATTCTTCGTTGCTATCGTCATCGATAACAGTGTACGAAAACTGGAGAGTATCCGTCTGCCACGTTCCATCGCCGTGCTCTTCATCTACCTCGTTTTCCTCTCTATTGCACTCTTTCTCATCGCATCTCTCATTCCGATCGTTGCGCTCCAGCTACAGGATTTCGCACGCTTCTTAAGCTCAAGCGCAGATACATTCCTCGCGAATCCCAACATTCATTTCCCATTCTTCTCAGAGAATATGAATGATCAGATGACGTTCTTGCTCCAAGAAGTCCTACAATCGATGGGGATCAAAGACCGAGCATCCGCCCTCCTACGATTTGGTCAGGATCTCTCCTCTGTAGCACAATCATCGGTAGGCTTCGCTGTCCAAGCAGCAGGATCCGTACTGAATTTCATCGTGAACCTGATCCTTATTCTCGCTCTCGCCTTCTTCATTCAGCTGGAGAAAGAAAAGATCCTGGAGTTCCTCCGTGCACTCCTCCCTCGCGAGTACCGCTCCTACTACGACACGAAAGCCGATGCCGTGTACCAGAAGATCACGCAGTGGTTCCAGGGTCAGCTCATCCTCTGCGTCACGATCGGCCTGCTCGTCTTCATCGCACTCATCATCATCGGAGAACCACTCTCGCCGTACGCGCAGACACTCGGTCTCCTCGCTGGCTTCACGGAGTTCATACCCTACGCAGGACCCATCATCGCAGCGATCCCCGCCGTGTTCATCGCCGTATCGAAGGGGCACTTCTTCTTGGCACTCATCGTGATCGTCGTCTACTACGTGATACAGACCTGCGAGAACAATCTCTTGGTACCTCTCATCATGAAGCGCGCCGTCGGACTCTCTCCCATCGCCATCATGTTTGGCATGATGATCGGCGTCAGCTTCCCCGGTACCGTGCATCCCGTCATCGGCATCATCCTCGCTGTCCCGACAAC
>CAZDQZ010000069.1:0-6262 GCA_964507835.1 uncultured Candidatus Peribacteria bacterium
GTGTACCTCATCGTCAACTCACAGCAGAAGTCTGTTCTTGTTCCTCCGGCAGAATATGAGCTTCTGCAGGCAGCACTGGAGGAACTAGAAGACATCAAAGCAATAGAGGAACGAAAGAATGAAGGAACGATGTCGCTGGAGAAAGCACTTCTCTCTGCTCGCTCATGAAGGCGCTGTACACAGTCAAAGTCAAGAAATCCGTGCTCAAGGATCTGCGCAGAATCCCTGAAGTTGTCCTACAGAGAATAGAAACTGCTCTTCGTGGTCTCTCTACTGAGCCCGTACCGATGGAAAGTGAGAAGATCCAGGGCTATGACCACTACTACCGCATCCGTATCGCGGACTACCGCATCATCTACGAAGTCGCGAAGGAAATTAGGATCATTACGATCATCCGGGTACGTCATCAGAGAGATGTGTACAAAAACATGTAAACGCTACGCTCGTCGCACTTCTAGATAACGCATTTCACTCTGAATTTCGGAAGCCTATATTTGCTCAAATAAAAGTAATCTGCTATAATACTATTGTATGAGCAGTCAAGAAACAAAAGAGCAATATACAGAAATCAATAGATTTGAAGCTGTGCATCAAAAGCTCCATAACATGGTTAAAAAAGGTCTCGCATATCATCAGTGCGGATTATTTCATGATCAACTGATACAAATAACTCAGTTAAAAAAAATGGGAATCCAACCAAGAGGTGGCCAGCCTGTAATGGTTGAAGGAGGCCTGGCTTCAGTCTCTGCATTTTGTTCGGACATGCATGAAAAATTAGGTTGTGCACATGCAGGGACAGACGAAGAAATTTATGATGGATACATGCGTGCGAAAATGAGTACAGCACGATTGGTCATCATCGAAGGAATAGAGCTTCTTCGTCAATACGCCCCTGACTTACTATCAGAAGAAGACGCAGATACTATGAAGAACAGTATTAAAAATCACGGCTTATGGATGGCAGTTGCCGATATACAAATGACTACAATACGCGATAGGAAGGAGAAAAATATTGAAGAGCATAGCGATTCGGTTGAAGAGGTTTTTAACATAGCAAAAATAATTGATGAAAAAATTTCTCAAGCAGTAGCGGAAGGTAAAGGAAAGGAGAAAATCGCCATGATGCCTGAGAGCATCCCCATTGAAGATCAAATCATTAGTACAGGAATGGCCAACCCAGAAGCTTGGGAAGAACTGAGAAAGCTAGCGAAAGAACAAGGATTGTTTTCACAAACCTGATGATAATGATAGGGAATTCCAAGTACGCACTCTTCTCACACTCACCGAATCATATATATCTTGAGCAAACTCGCCCCCATCCTCTCGATAGTGAAGATCGGTGTCATCTGTTCAAATGCAACGCTCTTGAGCTCACTGTAGCGCGTGAAGAACATCACATACGATGTCTGCCTTGAACAGTTGAACGTAAGATCTGGGCGTTGTTCGTACCAAGAGATGAGGAGTCCCGCCACGGGTACACAGATCTCTGCATTCGGCTCTGCATTCTCTGCGAGCCAATCCAGACCCTGCTTATACGACGCTCCCCAGTACTCGATCTCGTAGCGTCGATCCATGTCGACAGGATTCATGATGCGAACAACTTCATTCCGATACGACCCCTCGAAGGGATGGAGAGAGATCACCTCATGGATCAGCGAAAGAAAGAGAACAGAAACGAAAATCACGGATACCCATCGAGAGAGACCCCGTGTAAGAATCCATGAAAGAATTCTGTCGAAGCCGAGAGATGCAATGATCAGAATCGACGGCAGAACAAAGAAAAACTGGCGAATGCCGTCGTAACGAACGAGATCCGGCTTGAGCGATGCAAGGAGTGGAACAAGAATCCAGAGTGCAAGAAAAATCGCCTGTGTCTTATGCACACTTCTATTTTTTCTCAGAAGAGTAGTAGCACCAATAATGAAGAACAGAATCGTGAGGACAGGCGTGCTCTGTAGGTACACAAGCGGTGTGTAATACCACGGCAGATCTGCACCAGCGTAGAGCGTGCCCATGAAGAGTTCACGACCCGGCCAGAAGCTGTGACCTAGGAAGAAGGCAATGGATGAAGGAATGAGATGTAGATCTCCCCAGGCACTCGGCCAGAACACCACCGCCCCGATCATGAGGAGGAGAGTGGACGCGAGGACAAGAAGAATCTGACGTTCAATAAAACTCTTCATCGGAGTGTTCCGAAGCTCGGGAAGTACCGACGTGACGTACGTGACGAGGAAGACCGGAGCCATCAGGATGGCACTCACCTTCATCGCGATGCTCGCACCGAAGAGGAATGCTGAGAATAGTAAGAGCCGAGTATTTTTCCTAGAGAGTGACCACAGGAAAAAATACGACGTCATCAGGACGAAGAGCGTGAGAGGAATATCCTTCGGATTGTAGTGTGCGTGTGCAAGAAACTGCGGGAACCCAAGGAGGAAGACGACCGAAAAACACGCAACGCGTCGTGAGAAGAGATGTCGAGTGAGGAGGAACGTGAAGAAAACAACGAGCGATGCCGTACAGAGATTCAGAATGTGCGAGGCTTGGTAGAGAGGAAGACCCCACGAAAGAAAAAGCTCTGAAACGAGGTATGAGAGTGTGAAGTACGCAGGACTGTAGTACACGCCATTTCCTGGCATCATATACAGGAGTGACCGATCCCCTGTCTTCCAGAACATGCTGAATAATTTCCCCCAATTTCGGTGGAGTGGCTCATCCCACGTTGCTCCGTAGTCAGGAAGAAAGAAGAACTGCACGATCAAAAACGCGAGCGCAAGAATGATCGCAATACACAGATCTTGGTGATGAACGCACCACTGCCGAGATGTCTGCCAAAACTTCTGCACGGACCAATCGTACCAGAAAGCGAACTACGTACGACGAACTACTACTGATTCGGATTGCGTAGTCCCTGCGGATACGCTGCAGGATGCGTACTCAGCTTCCGACGGAGGAGCCGTTCACAGAGACGCTTGTAGCGTGGATCAGCAGACTGCGGACAGGCATTACTTCTGAGTTGCTTATTCAATGTATCACGCTCGGTGGTCGATAAATCATCGATGGTCCACTCTTCTACCGCAGGTGACACAGAGATACTTGACGATAATGACGATGAAGAAGATGACGATGATACTGTGTGCACTGCTCGTGGAGTGACTGGGATGAACTTCTCTGCACGAGATGCTCTCCGAAGAAGCCGATACTCACTCGGGTCGAATAGAGAACGAGCAAACGATGGAACAAAGGTTTTTGACGTGTCACCAGCAATACTAGCCGCAGGGACACTCACGATGTGCCCTGCAAATAGAGGAATGAGAATGGCAAGCAACGCCATGACAACAGAAGGCCCATGCTTCAGGTGCTGATGTGACTTTTTTGACATAGAGGTAGATTGGAGGTGGGTATTATTTATATTATAACACAATTTATAGTATTTGTATACTCCTCAAATGGTAAGCACCCACTGTTCAAACGATACATACTCGCTTTCCTTGTCCGCACCTCACTCCGTCCGCTCGAAGCGGACACCTCTCTCCCCTGCAGGAGAGAGGAAGCCAAACTCAAACGTTTCTTCCTTCAATAACAGTGTTCCCTTCTCCCTTCAGGAAGAACGGCTAGGGATGAGGCGACGTGGGGTAGTGAGCGAATATCTCCAATGTATCGAGCGAACATACGCACCGGCGGAGGGGTGCTCCTTTCTATGCTATAAATAAACCTCAGAAAAAGGAGCGACCCTCCGTGGTCGCGTAGATTCAAACAAAATACTACTGCAGTCCCACCGCTGATCTCACCTTTTCCATTGTTTTCTCTGCATACGCGCCTGCTTTCTTCGCTCCGTCTGCCATAACTTCCTCGACGTACCCCTTCTTCTTCACGATCTCATCACGCTTCGCTCTCATCGGTGCGAAGTAGTTCATGTACGTCTCCAGGAGTAACTTCTTGGCATCGCCGTACCCAAGTCCACCCGCACGGTATTTGTCTGCTAAGACCTTTGCCTCATCTATCGTCAGGAATAATTTGTGAATTTTGTAGACGGTACACGTCTCCGGATCCTTCGGCTCAGCTACCTCTTTGGAATCCGTGACAATGCCCATGATCGCCTTCTTGATGGCTTTCTCATCACCAAAGAGTGGAATCGTATTACCGTAGCTCTTACTCATTTTCTGGCCGTCTGTGCCAGGAACAAGAGCAACATCCTCGCGAATGAGTGGCTCTGGAATGACGAATGTCTCTCCATACGCATTGTTGAACTTCTGTGCGATGTCACGTGCGATCTCGACATGTTGTTTCTGATCTTTGCCAACAGGAACCGTCGTCGCATCGTACAACAGAATGTCCGCTGCCATGAGGACGGGGTATGTGAAAAGCCCGACACTCGACGCAATCCCCTTCTCTATTTTCTCCTTGTAGCTCACTGCACGCTCGAGGAGACCCATCGGCGTCACCGTCGAGAGAATCCATGCTAGCTCGGTGTGGGCAGGAACATCAGATTGAAAAAACACAGTTGCTTTCGTCGGATCGAAACCACACGCGAGGAGATCGAGTATTGCATCATGACGAAAGCCTCTCAGCGCTGAGGGATCATGAACAGTCGTCAGAGCATGCAGGTCAACAATGAAGTAGAGACTCTCTTGTGCTTTTCCGACGAAATCGAGATTCGGCCTCATCGAACCGAAGTAATTCCCAAGGTGCAACTGACCAGATGGCTGGATGGCGGAGAGTGAACGCATGCACGCAGTGTATCACTGACGCTTCGCCGCACGAAGCTTCTTCACTGCAGTCGTGAAGCTTGCTGGGGGCTCACAGGAAATATGCACTGGCGCACCGGTCAAAGGATGTGGGAAATCGATGGACTCGGCATGGAGGAGGAAGCGACGCATTTTCAGATAGCGGGAGAAAGCCTTGTTCGCCTTATCGATACCGTAGATGTCATCGAGGATGAGCGGATGACCGATCATATTCATGTGACGACGGATCTGATGCTTCTGCCCACGTTCGATGACGCACTCCACAAGGGAACAATCACCCAGTTGCTCGAGAACCTTGTACTTCGTGCTCGCATCCACTTTGCCATCTCCACTCCGTGCGATGAGCTTAAACGTGATATCCCCCTGCGCACGCTTGGGATGACCGAGAACGATCGCGAGGTAGCGCTTGCTCCAGCCCTTGGACTTGGACTCCAGGATGGTCTGGAGCACACGCTTCGTCTTGGCGAAGACAACGACTCCCGATGTCTCGAAGTCGAGACGATGAATAGGCGCAAGGGTGGGATACTGCTTCCGTAGGAAGTCTAAGAGCGGAAGCTTCTCCATCTTCCCTCGACCCGCCACGACCAATTCCCCACCCAGCTTCATGACAGCGAGGAGGTACTCATCTTCAAAGAGAACGCGTTTGGGGTCGATGGGCATGAGGAGAGTGTACTCTTAAACACTATTTGTCGGCTACATCGTAAGAACCTGTAAAACTCGGAATCCCATAATTCGTCCTAGGATGATCTTGAGTTGAACGAGCGCCCAAATCTCCCGCTAATTTATCGCCAAAAACCAAATTAGCTACTTGAGAACGAGTTTGTTCATCCCCAATTGACTGAACAACACGTAACCTTCTTAGTACATCATTGTACTCAAGTCCTGGTATTTCTTGCCTAATTTTTTTTGCCATCTCTCTTGGATCCGAATCATGTAACTGATGAGTTTCCATAGATTTCATCAAAAGAATAATAATGTATCATTATACCAATGTCCCGCCTCATTATCAATGCCGATGACCTTGGAATCAACTCCCAGCGGAGCCATGGGATCCTTATTGCCTGTGAGCAAGGTGTGGTAACCAATGTGTCTCTCCTGCCGAACGGAAGTGATAGCGAAGTGGCTGCCAGACGCGCCAATGAACGAGACATCCCCACAGGGCTCCACATCAACCTGACCACGTCCACGCCGATTGCACCGAGTGACGACATCGAGACGCTTCTCACCACGGACGGATTCTTCCTCGGAATCGATGCACTGGAAAGAGGAATCGCAGAAGGGATGATAGAAGCCGTGCACATCGAACGAGAAATCAGGGCCCAGATCGACTGGTTCCTGGAACACCGTGGACAACCGACGCATATTTCTAGCCACGAACACGTACATGTTCATCCATTCATCGCAAAAATCATAGCGCCAATGATGGACAGATATGGCATCAGCTACGTCAGAATCCCGAGTGAACCTACGACACCATTTGGATATGAGATCGAGAAGAAGCAACAAGACTACATCGA
>CAZDQZ010000070.1:0-3062 GCA_964507835.1 uncultured Candidatus Peribacteria bacterium
GTGCGACGTTCGCCAGAACGATGAAGGCAGTGTTCGACCTCGCGTGGCTGGGCGCAACGGCGTTCGTGGCCAAGTGATGGCACTAACCCCAAAGGTAAAAATTGGTGTGCAATGAAGTAATTTTGTTGAACTAATACACTTTTTCTCTTCACACTTTTTTAGAAAAAGTGTGCAAAAATCGTCGCTCTGAAAGAATTTCTACGGTTCTATCAGCCTAACGAAACGGGAAAGCGCAAACTCCTCGTTCGCTTCGCTTACTCGTCGAACATGCGCTTTCCTCTGGCTTCGTACGGCTGAGAACCGTAACGAAATTCTTTCAAGGCGACAGGGACGAATGCAATAGCTCAAGGAATTGTATAGAAACATCCAAAGGGCGGTTCCGCCGCCGTGGGGGGTCTGTGGGGTGGCTCGAGGCGGCGGGCGTTTTCTTGGTTACTTCTTTGTCGCGACAAAGAAGTAACAATCATCTCGCAGGACAAAGAAAATAAGAATACACATGTCGCACAACAAAAAACTAATCCTTTGGTAACGCAAAACGCCCCTTCCCCACCCTCCTCATATACAAGCGCAAAACACACCAGAACATCTCTAGTCCATCACGGATGATCCGCACCTTCGACTCAGGAACTGCCGTCCACTGTACGGGCACTTCTGCGATCTTCAGCCCTTCGATGAGCGCAAGAGACAAGACTTCGACATCGAAGGCGAAGCGATCGATCTTCTGGAGAGAAAAAAGATGTTTCGCAGATGCTTTCGTAAATAATTTGCACCCACACGCGGTATCGTGAATCCCCGGAACGAGGGTATGACAGAGAGCATGGTACGTGCGTCCGATGATTCTGCGATGCCATGACATCGTCACGAGTGACTGTGTGTGTGCGGAAACACGAGAGCCAATCGCGATATCCGCGTGCTTCTGCTGTAACTCCCGAAAAAGATGTGGAACCTCACTCATCGGTGTCGCACCATCGGCGTCATACATCAGGACGAAGTCACCGACGGCCTTCAGCATCCCCATCCGCACCGCCGCGCCCTTACCACGATTCTGCGGAAGAGAATGGACGATCACCGGTAATCGTCCTTCAAATGTACGTGCGATATCCACCGTACGATCTTTACTGCCATCATCACAGACGAGCACTTCTTGAAGTCCGAGTCCTGCATCCTTGAGCTGTGACAAGGAAGCTTCTATCGCTTGTAAGGTCACCGCAAGGCGAGGCTCTTCGTTGTATGCCGGGATGACGATGGAGAGGGGGGGCATAAGGTGGCGTATATCGAATATCGTATGTCGTATGTCGAATACTGTCACGATATACGACATTCGAAATTCGACATTCGAATCAGACTACCCTCATCATCACCGCCATCACTCCACGCACTATCAACGTCATCCACGTCGCAAGAATAGGAAGATTCACGGCACGCTCTAGAATTAATAGTGCGAGAAGGATCATCGGCCCTCTCTGCATGAAGCGGTGATACGCATCCTCATAGCGCAGAGGGATGAATGCTTCGAGCACTTTCGATCCATCGAGAGGCGCGATCGGGAGAAGGTTGAACGCCATGAGACTCAAGTTAATAAGAACAAGATTGAAGAACACTTCTGAAAAGAATAGTCCGACGCGGTCAGTGCTGCCCGCTTGAATGAATAACGGAAGAAGATGATTGATGATGGCGAGTGCGATAACCGCCAATATCAAATTACTAATGGGACCCGCGACAGCCACAAGTGCGGAGTCGCGCTTATAGTGCTTGAAGTACCGAGGATTGATGGGGACGGGCTTGCCCCAGCCGAAGCTCACGAGGAAGAAAAGGAGCGTGCCGACGGGATCCAAATGTGCGATGGGATTGAGTGTCAACCGTCCTTCGCTCCGTGGTGTGGGATCTCCCAAACGATCAGCGATGAAGGCATGCGCCCACTCGTGCACGGTGAGTGCCGTAAGGATCGCGATGATGAACGGTGGGTTGAAGAGGTCTGTAAGCACAGGGAAGAGAGTACGATGACCCGTAAGAAAACGCCAGATCGTCCGTCTTCCTTCGTATCACTGAACAAACCTCTTAGTACTATCGCAGTAATCTCATTCATCCTTGTCTCGGCATGCGCTCAACAAAAGGGTATCTCTACCAAAGAACCACAAAACCTTCCTGCCCTTCCTGCCTCTTCTGCCCTTTCCAGTATTTCTACCTCCTCCCCCTCCTCTATGCCTTCCTCCTGCGGACCCACCGGTTGCAACCGTCTCACAGATGAGCAACGGCATGTCCTCTATTCCAAAGGGACAGAAGCACCCTTTACGAGCCCACTCAACGATGAGCATCGAAAGGGTATCTTCGTCGCTGTAGACACCGGCGAGCCCCTCTTCCGTTCCGAGGATAAATTTAACTCCGGTACTGGCTGGCCAAGCTTCACGCGCCCCATTTCGCCCGACGCAGTCATCCTCCGCGAGGACGATGCGCACGGGATGATCCGTACAGAAGTCACAACGAAGAGCGGAAGTCATCTCGGGCATGTGTTCGATGATGGTCCGGAACCAAGAGGGAAGCGCTTCTGCATCAATGGCGCAGCACTGAGGTTTGTGCCGGAGGAAACGAAGGCAGGAAAGTAATGACATTGAATTGTGTATTTCACATACATTATGTATCAATATCATCGATGTCATTCAAACATCCCCTCCCTCATGCAGTGCGTCATGCACAAGAACTACGCAAAAAATTAACACCATCAGAAATACTCCTATGGGAAGCTCTGCGGAATAGAAAGTTCCATGATCTAAAATTCAGAAGACAAGCGCCTGTCGGTAAATACATTGCTGATTTTCTCTGCACAAATCCTCCACTGATCATCGAGCTCGATGGAGCAATACATGATTATCAAATGAAAAAAGACGCCGAAAGAACGGATGGAATAATTGCTGACACAAACTTCCACGTACTCAGGCTCAAGAACGAAGAAATAATCAACAATCTACCGAAGGCACTTCAAAAAATTGAAAATGCACTGACGACCGCCTCACTCCGTCGCTGAGGCGACACCTCTCTCCCGATGGGGGAGAGAGGAATACATG
>CAZDQZ010000070.1:3162-6247 GCA_964507835.1 uncultured Candidatus Peribacteria bacterium
TTTGCTGTGAAACAATGCACCCCTCTCCTTTTTGGGAGAGGGGCTGGGGGTGAGGAGGGAGTAGCAAAACAACTCCTTCACTCCGTCGCTGAGGCGACACCTCTCTCCCGATGGGGGAGAGAGGAATACATGACGCGATGATTTTTTGCTGTGAAACAATGCACCCCTCTCCTTTTTGGGAGAGGGGCTGGGGGTGAGGCGGAAAAGTATCGGTGGTGAAGCGCTTACCCGTATTGACCACCCTCCCCACTTCCTGTACAGTCTCCCAGCTTTATGGCTCGCATCTGCTCCAAAACTGGCAAGAAAGGCTCCACGGGAAACCTCCGTAGCCACTCTCTGCGTGCTACCAAGCGCACTTTCAAGGCAAATATCGTGAAGAAGCGTGTCTTCGACCCGAAGACTGGGAAGTACGTCCGCATCAAGGTCGCCACGTCCTACCTCCGCACGCTCGCGAAGAGAATGCAGGCAGGAAAGATGGCGTAAGGTCAGTAACCTCGATACGTACGAGGCTTTTTTATCGTGCAATCACGCTAGATCGCGACATCGAATGCGAGCTTCAGGAAGAAAATGGCCTCGACGCTCACGAGTGCCCACGCGCATGACAGCGCGAAGCGTCGCAGGCTTGGATTCAAAGAATCAACGCACCGGAAAAAGTAGTACGCCAAAGGAACAACGAGGAAAATGGAGTAACGGAAATCCTGGAGGGGTGAGAATGGAATAAGAATGCGTATGGTGATAGCGGCGAGAACGAGTGCATCAAAAAGAACAATCATCGGTAGGCTAAGAAGTGACGGACGTCGAAGATCAATGATGAGACCAACAAAAGAAAAACAGCAAACGATGATCGCCACAAGTAACATTGTGAAGTCTAAAAATCTGTACGATGCAGGGAACTGATACTCACCAAAGAAAATGGACTGAAAGAAGTACTCAATGAAGTATCCTTTTTCCTTTCCTTCTTTCATGGGATCAACATAGAGAGTCGACAGTACTCGCACAGGATTGAATGTCAGGAGCTCCTGCATGGAATTCCCAACCGATGTCGCGGGATTCATCCCTACACTCCCCACCGTCACTGTACGAGTAACGTCTTCTTCAAGAACAAGCCGGACAAACGGATACCACGCGAAGAGAGAAACAAAAAGAATGAGGCCGAAGACTCCATGCTTCAGAGATGGCCGAAATCGTATGAAATATGGGATCGTACACATGAAAACGAATGGCGCCAGAGCAAACGCATTCAATTTGGTGAGCGCGATGCATGAGAAGACACCAACGATGCTATACCAGAGCCAAAGCGTCGGCCGTCGGACGAAAAGGAGACTGAAGAAAATAAGACAGAACCCAAGTGGAGCAACAAGTGCATCGTTCGAAATCTGAGAGGTAAAATACACAATCCCCGGCACGATCGACATGAGGAGGATAGCCAAAGGCGCATCACGACGGTTTTTCACGCAGACCCAAGCAATACCTGCGAGGAAGCATGCAGAAACGATCGATAAAAGAAAGGAGAGTGTCTGCACGTGGACAAGAATCTGAGACGCTGGACCCTGCAGATACTCTGCGACTCGCCACCACACTGCACCGAAGAAGTAATAGAGAGGCGGTTGGAAAAACTCCCACCCTCCACTCGCAGGCGGAATATGGAATGAATCACGAACGTAGCGCAAGTACTCCACGTGACGATCCCACTCATGAGATCGTATGAAGAATGGAGTGACGCTTGCATAGAGATATCGGAGAACGACGCTCGCAAAGGTCGCGCCCAACGCAAACACCGCTGGTGAAGACCACTGAAAAACGAAACGGAGAGACCAGAGATATGTAAGGAGAATGACGCCGAGGATGAGCCAGCGCGCTAACGAGAGAGAATCTGTCCGTGGAACCGCAAAGTCAAAATGATACACCCAGCCGTTGTCTCGTGTCACAAATGTCAGTTGATGAATACCCGGAGTGAGAGAGAGTGGCACGCGATGACGCCGAGAACTATCACAGAGACCATCGGGGTACTGAAGTGTACTCACGCCATCCACCAACACCTCCTGCAGACAATCATCCACGATGACATCGTACGCTGTCGGTATAAGGTGGAGAGGGACAGATAACACAACAGAGACGCGAACATCCTCACCAACGGTTGTCATACGGAGAGGGAGGGACGCCTGCACTTTTTCCTTTCCTGGTAGGTCGTAGCTCACACCAAGGACGCGGGGCTGGAACCACGAGAAAATCGAACACACGGTGAAAAGTGAAAGGCACGCTACGAGCGTCGTCACGATGAATGATCGGAGAGGGGTGCTCTCAATATGCAGTGAGTGTGATGGAGATGGATGCATATGGCGTGACCAGCAAGCGCTACAATCTGCAAGAGAGGACGAGTGCAAGTTCTGCTACATTCTACGGTATGCATGACAGAGAGTATCCGCAGGAGGAGTTGCATAAGTGGCGACTTTGGTCCCATGTGACATTCGTCATGATCACTGTGTTCATCATCCTCGGATACATCGCAATGAAAGATGCCGGTCTCACCGCCGACGAAGGATGGCATGCCAATCAGATCACCATGTTCGTGCAGGGGAAGTGGGCAATGGACCCCGGACTCACGACGATCCCCGGGTTCCATGCAGTCGTCGCGTTCATCGCCATGATCGTCGGCGAGCATTCACTGGGATTCCTGCGCTTCCTGTCTCTGCTCATCAGCCTTGCAGGGATCGGAGCATGCCGTTCTATTCTACTACGAACGACACCACGTCTCGTCGTTGTTCGCCTATGGCAAGTGGCTCTCATCCCGATCCTCTTCCCATTCTTCTTCCTCCTCTACACCGATGTTACGGCTCTCACGCTAGTGCTCTGGGGCATCGTCTTCTTTCTCGATCGACGATACACCACAGCATTCATCTTGATTGGCCTCAGCATTCTCGTCCGACAGATGAATATCATTTGGTTTCTCTTCGTCGTCATTGCGTGGCTCATGCAAGAGCACAGATCAGTCTTCCTTCCCCTCTGGCTCCACCATAGCGACTCCAAAAAAATAATGCTCGCTCTCCGAAGAATACGTTTCACGAAACGAGACATGCTACGGATA
>CAZDQZ010000071.1:0-6193 GCA_964507835.1 uncultured Candidatus Peribacteria bacterium
TCGTGGTGAACCTGAAGAAGCGTGGGTACAAGGGTGACTTTATCATCCCGCTTCCTGAGCCACGCATACTCAAGAATAGCGAGGTGAAGATCTAATAACTCTCCGTTTTATTTCCTCTGTGCGAAGTAGATGTTCTTCGCTGTCTTTGTCACGGTGAATCCTTGTTTTTCCAGATGCGCCTTCAAGACAAGGGGATGGTGTTTGGGGTTTGGTGAGTAGAAGTGGTAGTTGATGATCATCGCATCGATGCGAGCGAAATACTCTGGAGTGAGTGTGTAAAAAATTTCATATTCTGCACCTTCGCAGTTCATCTTCAGGAGGTCGCAGTGCTCTATCGCATACTTCGTGAAGAGTTCGTGGAGTGTGGTGACCGGGATATCGACTCTGATGCTGTTCTCGGTTTGGCGGTACAAAGAGTTGCTCTCACCGCGCTGTGGCATCACATTGAGTGTGAGCGTACCCGGGGCATCCGCGACGCCTTTCTCTTCGATGAATACATCGTTCTCGAGGTGATTCTGTGTAACATTCAGACACAGGATTTCTGCATTCGATGGCTCTGGTTCACATGCGTACACGACAACATTGGGATTCCGCCGTAGGGCGTAGAGTGCAAAAGTACCGATATGGGCACCGACATCGATGACGGTACGTACTTTCTTCCAATCGAGGGATGGTGCGTCGTAGACTCCTCCCATCCAGATGTCGTTGAAGACGGGTGTATCGGATGTTCCAGTACGTACAGTAAGTGAAAGTCCGCCTCGCAAGTGGTATGTCGCAGTGCTTGTCTTCACGTAACCACCGCGGAGAAGGAGGTATGTCCACCAGTTTTTTACTGTGAGTGGTAGCCGAAAAAAGAGAAGTATCTTCGTGACGATCGACATGGATCTGACACTAACATATGCGCCTTTGATGCTCAATAGGTCGCATCAGTCTTCGTAACATCGTATAGTACGTGTATGCGCATTCTGCTCATCAGTGAGACCACTCGTCCGTACAGTGGTTGGGGAACGTACACACAGAACACTCTCCTTGAGCTCGTTCGTCGGAAGCATGATGTCCTCTGCGTGCTCAGGACGGAGAGTGATGTGCCACTATGTAAAGAACTCATTGGTCTGCCGAGTCCGTTATCCTTGATGGAATCTCGCATCGCACGCCTGAAAAGTGCGTGGATCATCTGGCGAGCGATCAGGCATCATCGCCCTGATGTCATCCACATTCTCATCGAGCCGTACGCTCTCGCGATGCCTCTGGTCCGTCTTCTGGGTAGGCTTCCTCCATGGGTGATGAACTTTCACGGTACGTACAGCATCGCACCATTCATGCACGAGCGTACGCGCTTCCTAGCACGGAAGGCGTACCAGCAGGCCAGTCGATTCCTCGCGTGTAGTCAGTACACGTCTACGCAAGTCCTGTCGACACTGACGCAGTTTTTCTCTGAGGCTACAGCTCGTGAGATGCAGGCGAAAACAACATTCTTTCGTTTGGGGATTGTGTCGCCATCGATCAGCGTTTCTTCTCCTCAGAGAGTGTCATCGAAGAAGCACATTCTCTTCGTGGGTGAACTGAAGTCTCGCAAAGGGGTGATGGAGCTTCTCCACGGCTTCCATGCATTTGTACAGAAGAACGCGGTGCTCACAACTCTGACACTGATCGGTCAGTATGATCCAGAGAGTCTCTACATTCTCGATATGCAGTCCTACATTCGTACACACGGGCTTCAGTCATTGGTGAGATTCACCGGACGTGCAACCGATGCAGAGCTCCAGCAGGCGTACGCTCTCGCCGATGTCTTCGTGATGCTGAGCAAGAAAGATGGAATGCATTTCGAGGGCTTTGGATTGGTCTTCCTCGAAGCGAATGCACGAGGTATCCCTGTCATTGGTTCGATGGATTCAGGATGTAAGGAAGCGATCGCGGAAGGAGTGTCGGGATACGCGGTCGATGCGTTCGATCCGATGGCCATCGCCGAGAGATTACAGTGGATCTTGGTCGACAAGCGGATTGCGCCTGAAGAGTGCAAGGCGTGGGCACAGCGTCACAGCATCGATCAGCAGGTCGATAGCATCGCACAGGTGTACCGAGAAGTGACGGCTCCGCAGGGTTGAGCGTCATGCCATAGGAACCACCTCGAGTCTTCCGTCACGCGACACACGAATGTCTGCGCCTGTTGGGATTTTTTCGGGCGAGAGAATGCAAGACATGAGTAACTCTGCAACGAATGTCGGCGAGTGTTGCGCCATACTGTCTGTCGCTCCAAAAATTTTCTTGCGCATATCCGTACCGATGCCACCCGGGGAGAAGCTGAAACACCGTACGGCGGAGCTACTGTCGATACAATCTTTAGCGACTGCTTGGGTGAGGCTGAGGACAGCGGCTTTGCTCGCGCAGTAGAGGGCGAGCTGAGGATGTGGCTTGGTGGCCGCTCTTGAACCAATGTTGATGATCAGGCCACTGTTCTGCCGACGCATCGTCGGAAGGACGGAACGGATACCATGGAAGACTCCACCGATGTTCGTGTCCATCGTACGCGCGTACTCTGTGTCTGTGACTACATCGAGGGATGCTTTCGTGCCGATCCATCCCGCATTGTTGATGAGGATGTCGATCGTGCCGTGCTTGTTCACGATCGACCGGATGAATCGTTTCACAGCGACCGGATCACGCACATCGACAACGGCATCGCACGCAGGAGATGTATGAGAAGCACAGCTGATGACCGTGGCACCGTGTGCGATACACGCGTCACGGAGTGCTTTCCCGAGACCCTTACTGGCACCGGTGATGACGATGATCTTTCCTGAGAGGGGCATGATTCTATGATACAGAGCGCGTTCGGATTGGCATATTCTATCTCTGATCGACTCTTGTATCGTGTGATAGACAGGCATTCCTGCAATCAATACAATCTGGAGGATGAACCAACTTACAGGATCGAAGGCACAGAGGACATCTATTTCGGCACGCTCAGAGTCGCTAGCGAAGACGCCGTCTGAGTTTCCTGCGTCTGCATCAGGGTATTTCCGTGATGATTGTCGGCTCTGTCATAGCAAAGAACTCACGACGTTCTTGGATCTCGGCATGCAACCGCATTCTGATGGTTTTCTGCCAGAAGAGATGTTGACTGCACAGGAACTATTTCATCCGCTCGCTGTCGATCTGTGTACAGCATGTGGTCAAGTGCAGATCAACTACATTGTAAAACCATCACTTCTCTACGGCAGTGACTACCTCTACGATTCCACGATTACAGCGACGGGGCGGGATCACTTCCTTTCGATGGCAAAGGATATCGTTGAGAGGTTTTCTCTTCCGAAAGAGAGTCTTGCTGTTGATATTGGATCCAATGTCGGGCTTCTGCTATCTGGATTCCGCGATCAAGGCATGCGTGTACAGGGCGTCGATCCTACGCCGAAGATGACAGCGATTGCCATCGCTCAGGGTATCGACACGATCGTAGAATGTTTCTCTCCCGACGTTGCACGACGCATCGTCACCAAGAAGGGGCGTGCGAGTGTTATGACGGGGACGAACGTCGTCGCTCATATCGATGATCTCGACGCATTTATGGAGGGAGTCGATATTCTCTTGGACGATCGAGGTGTACTCGTTATCGAGGCGCCGTACCTCGCCGATATGGTCGAGCACATCGAGTACGATACGATTTACCATCAGCATTTGTCGTACTTTGCCATCACGCCACTCCAGCGCTTCTGTAAGAAGTTTGGTATGGAAATCTTTGATGTGAAGCGCACGTCGATTCACGGTGGTAGTATTCGTCTCTTCGTGGCGCGTGCTGGTGTGCATCCTCCGCAGTCGTCTGTTGCAGATCTCGTGACGAAGGAAGAGAACGAAAGATTACTATCTTCGACGCGCATGATTGCTTTCGCAGAGGGTGTCGCGAAGCACCGTCAGAGCCTCATTCGTCTCCTCGTCGATCTGCGCGATGCAGGGAAGACGATTGCTGGCATCGGTGCACCTGCGAAGGGTTCGACGCTCCTGAATTACTGTGGAATCACGTCATCTCTTCTGTCGTTCACCACGGAAAAGAATGTACGGAAAGTCGGTCGTTTTGTCCCAGGGGTGCGCATTCCGATTCTCTCCGATGCACATCTCCTTGCCAAGCAACCGGATTATGCACTTGTCTTGCCATGGAACTTCGCTCCAGAGATCATGCGGAATCTCTCTGCTTACCGCGAGAAAGGCGGTAAGTTCATCGTTCCTGTTCCTACCCCTACCATCCTATGAAAAGTGTCACCATCAAACGTATCGTACCTGCTTTCAGTGATGCACGTGGTGCGATCATCGATATCATCGAAACAGAGATTCACCATACGGGTCTTATCACGTTTACGAAGGGTGCTGTCCGGGCAAACCACTACCACAAGCTTCAGGATCAATACACATATATTCTCTCAGGGAAGCTGGAGCTCAAGACAAAAGACATGACAGATCCTACGTCCCCCGTTCGCGTCGATATTTTGGAGGCTCAGGATTTGGCGATTGTCCCAGCACATGTCGCACATGCGTATAGGGCTCTCGAGGATGCATCGATGCTCTGTCTCACGACCTGCTCCAGAGACATGCAATCGTACGAGGATGATACTATTCGCATCGAGCCTCTCTAGTGGTGCTATCATTCCTCTGTGCGTATTCTTCTCCTCAATGATGATTTCCCGCTCTTTGGCGGGAAGAGCAGTGTTGCCTTCATCGTTGATGATCTTCGTCGTGAGTATATGCGACGCGGGCACTCTGTCACGGTGTTATCATCTCATCGCGTCGAGTATTCCTCAGAAGTTCTCCGGAATGATGACTGTATTAGCATTCCTGTGTCGTATCGGCCGTCTTTGCGTCAGTACCACTGCATGTACTCACGGGCGACGTCTCAGCATCTTCACCGTGAGATTGCTCTCATTCGTCCAGATATCGTTCATGCGCACAATCTCCACGCGTTCCTCACGTACGATGCCCTTCGTATAGCTCGTCGATACGCACCTCGTGTGTACGTGACTCTCCACGACGTGATGAGCTTCGCGTACTGGCGCCTGCATACAGAGCGTTATTTGTCCCCTGCGCGCGATGCACGACTTTCGGTCGCAGATCACTGGCACTCAGCCGGCATTCAATACAATCCACTGCGCAACTGGTGGATTCGTCGCGCATTTACTCGTCACGCTGATCAGGTTTTTGCGGTGAGTCATGCACTTTCTGATGCGCTTCTGCAGAATCGAATCGGGAAAGCGAGTGTTCTCCACAATGGTATCGATCTCGATCAGTGGACTGCGCCATCAACAGAGCAGATGGATAGTTTTTCGCATCGGTTCGATCTGCGTGGTAAAAAAGTCATTCTCTTCGGTGGTCGACTCAGTGTCGACAAAGGCTCGACACCGATCTTGCGCGCGATCCAGACGCTTCGGAGAGAATTTCCTAACCTCGTTCTTCTCATCGTCGGAGACAGAGGACCTTGGGATGAGATGCTGAGGGCTAGCGGTGTATCTGCAGATATTGCAGAGAACTGTAGGCTGACCGGCTGGCTAGATCGTACCGATATTCGCACGGCATTCTTCTGTTCGACAATTGCGACCACACCGTCGCTGTGTCTCGACTGTTTCCCATCGATTAACCTCGAGGCGATGGCGACTGGATTACCTATTGTTGGAACGATCTATGGCGGTACGCCAGAAGCGATCGAGCATGGTCAGACAGGTTTCGTGTGTGATCCACGTCGGAGTGAGGAGTACACAGGATACCTGCGCACATTGCTCACAGACGAGGCACTATGTGTACGTATGGGCACAGAAGCACGTAAGCGCGTCGCATCACTCTTCACCGTGCAGGCACAAGCAGATTCGTACCTCCGTTGGTACAAGGGTCAACGATAAGTCTTCTTATATTGCGCGTTCCTGTCGCTTGAGTAATCGTAGAAAGATGTAGAGCGTGAGGAGGAGAGGAGTCGTGATGCCGATGGTGTACGTGAGGAGAAACGCTGTTGATGGCGAGAGAAAGCGGACAAAGAGGAAGAGGCATGGGATCATGATGCTCCAGTTCAGCACGCCTGCCATAATAGAATACTGTGTTCGTCGATACAGGCGGAGGATAGATGAGTTAGCGATGTAAAAAGAATTCATGAGCATGATGCAGAGCAACCACAGCGTCATCGGTATTGCACTCCAGTACTCCGCTCCATAGAACCAGT
>CAZDQZ010000072.1:0-6177 GCA_964507835.1 uncultured Candidatus Peribacteria bacterium
ACTTCCGGGTGATCCTCAAGCTCTTTCTTCAGGAGTGCATGATTCACCGAGAGCTTACTGATGCCCTTCGTGAGCGATCTGAGCGCGAGGAAGTGGTAGCCGAATGCCACGCCGATATTCCGTTGGACCGTGGAATCGGAGAGATCACGCTGGAGGCGGGAGATTGGGAGCTTCTCGGCGAAGTGAGAGAAAAGCGCAGAGCTAAGACCTAGATTGCCCTCGGCATTCTCGAAGTCGATCGGATTCACTTTGTGAGGCATCGTGGAGGAACCGACTTCGCCCTTCACTGTCTTCTGCGTGAAGACGCCACGCGAGATGTAGAGCCAGATGTCGCGGGAGAAATCGAGGAGGATGGTATTGATCCTGCAGAAGACGTGGCTGAGCTCAGCGATATCATCGTGCGGATTGATCTGCGTGGTGTGCCGGAGTGGATCGAGGCCCAAGGACGTCATGAATGTCTCCCCGAAGGCTTCCCAATCGACCTTGGGATACGCTGCTCTGTGCGCAGAGTAATTGCCCACAGCTCCGCCAAATTTGCCCTGCATGGAGAAATGCGCCAGTGCATGGATCTGACGCGAGAGACGTTCGACGAAGACACGCATCTCTTTACTGAGTGTCGTGGGCGTGGCTGGCTGACCGTGTGTGAGGCTGAGCATAGCGGTCTTCTCTTCTGCTTCTGCAACCCGCTCGATGCTCGATGCGAGCTCGGAGAGTGAAGGCAGGAGAATATCGCCGATCGCTGCATTGATGAGCGTGCCGTACGCCAAGTTATTCACGTCCTCACTCGTGAGGGCGAAGTGGATGAACTCGGGCTTGTAGGCTTTCCCAAGCGCTTTGGGAAGCTCTTCACGCAAGTAATATTCGACTGCTTTCACGTCGTGATTTGTCGTCTTCTCGATCTCCTTCACGCGGAGTCCCGCCTTCTCATCGAAGTTCTGATAGATGGCGCCGATCGCCTTGTCCTGCTTCTCGGTGAATGGAGGGAGCTCCGGTATCCCCTTCTCTCCGGCGAGCGCGACCAAGTACTTGAGCTCGACGAAGACGCGTGCGCGGTTCAGTGCTTCTTCGGAAAAGTACACTCGGAGTGAATCGACCTGAGACGCGTACCGACCGTCGAGAGGAGAGAGGGGTTGCATGGTTGGAGTATAGCGGAAAAGTAGTATGTCGTATGTAGTACGTAGTATGTAGTATAGAAAAAGAAGACGAATACAATCGCTTGCGATACTACATACCACATACAACGTACTGCATACTCACTATGCTTCCTCCTCGCCTCACCTCTGGCTCGCATCTGCGCATCATCGCGCCGTCGTGCACACGGCCGTCTGTTTCTTGGATGACCGATGCGATGTTTGAGTCGGCGAAAAAATTCTTCACCGATCGAGGAATCTCCGTATCGGAAGGGAAGTATATTCATGAGATAAACGAGTTTGGCTCGACGACGATCGAGCATCGAATCGAAGATCTGCACGATGCATTTCGTGACCCTAGCGTCACAGGAATCATCTGTCTGCGTGGTGGATGGAATGTGAACCAACTCCTGCCCTTCATCGATTACGATCTCATCAAAAAGAATCCGAAAATCCTCTGTGGGTTCTCCGACATTACAGCACTCGGAAATGCGATCTACGCCAAAACGGGATGCATCACGTACTCAGGGCCAAACTTCACGCACTTCTTTCCACGGAAGGAAATCCAGTACACGTACGACCACTTCCTGAAGGCAGTGATGACAGTCGAGCCGATCGAACTCGAATCAGCAACAATGTGGACCGATAGGTACTACGAGCACGGCACGCCATGGAACTTCGAGAAGAATGAAGGGTGGTGGGTGGTGCACGAAGGCAAGGCAGAAGGCACAAGCATCGGAGGAAACCTCTGCACGCTGAGTTTGCTCCAAGGAACGGACTACATGCCGTGTCCAACAGAAACCATCCTCTTTGTCGAAGACGATCACGAGACGCATCCGCGCACATTTGACCGTGATCTCGCGTCACTGACGCAACAACCGTGGTTCAAGACTGTGCGCGGAATACTTATCGGACGAATGCAGAGAGATGCCGTGAATACGGAATTTGGACCAGTGACGAAAGAGATGCTCCTCGGCATCATCGCAAATAATGCAACGCTCAAGAATATTCCGATCATCGCGAATGTCGATTTTGGGCATACACATCCGATATTCACGTTCCCGATTGGCGGGAGAGTGAAGATGAGTGCGGTGCAGGGGAAGGCGAGGATAGGTATTGTGAAGCATTGAAAATTGCGCGCCTCATCCCCAACCCTTCTCCCTATAGGGAGAAGGGAGCACTATTTTTGTTGCCAATAATCTTCGCTCAATTATTCCTAAGGTTCCTCTCTCCCTTTTCGGGAGAGAGGTGTCCCGCTCGTGCGGGACGGAGTGAGGTGGGGGAAAGAGCATACATAGCCACACCACCGTCGCGCCCATCCCTTTGGAAGCTTTTTCACCATTCTTTGAGTTCTCTTTCGCTACGCTTGTCGCCTTGCGAATCTCCGTTGTGGTTTCCCATGAGCGCAGACGTCCGCAAGCGTGCTGTTCGAGCCCCGCACGACGCGTAGCGAGCGGGGCGAGTTCACGCTTGCAGTCGGAGCGAATGGAGAAACCACAGGAGATGAGCACAAGCGACGATTTTTGCACACTTTTTCTAAAAAAGTGTGAAAGAAAAATGTTCAGAATAAAAGGAGAAAAGTATTGTTACGCTGAAACAGTCACCAAAAATGAAAGTGTGTTATGTCGAGAATATATGCTCTATTCTATGCACTCCCATGACACCTACCCACTTCTTCTTCGACGTCGATTCGACAATCATCACGCGAGAGTCCCTGGAAGACATGATCGCACTCAGTATCGCTGATGAGAAAGATCAGACAGTGAAAGATGCACTCCTCACGAAGCTCACGGCGATCACCAATGCAGGCATGAATGGCGAGATCGACTTCGCAGAATCACTACAAAAAAGGCTCGCCCTCGCACCCGTGACAAAAAATCACATGAATACAGTGACTGCTCGCATGCTCGAAGAGATCACAGAAGGTATGGAAGATTTCATCCGCGCACTACAAGACAGAGGGCACAATACTTGGCTCCTCACCGCGGGCATCCGCGAAATGATGCTCCCGCTGGCAGAGAAGCTCCAGATCCCACCACAGCGCATCATCGCGAATGACCCTCTCTGGACCGATGGACGACTCACAGGAGTACAGCCAAGCCCCCTCCTCTCGACTGGTGGAAAGGCTGAGATCCTCCGCGCGATGAAAGAAGCGAAAGCTATCGAGGGGATGATCATTATGATCGGTGATGGTGCGAGTGATCTCTGTACGTTCACGAGTGGTGTTGTCGATGATTTCTATGGATTTGGGGCGCATGCAGTGCGATCAAACGTCCAGAAGCACGCCCCACACTTCTGTCATTCTGTGGCTGAGATACGAGGATATCTCGACTTGTAGAACGGAAATATTTGCAAAAAATACAGAACATGTTTGTATATGGTCATGACAACACATGGAGAAAAATGTCTCAGCTGTGCCTACGATCAATCCTGCAAACAACAAGAAGGTGTACACGCACGCATGTATGCAGAAACACAGCAACGCATCGATAAATTTATGAAGGACAATCCTCATGCAAACGGAGTACGAAAATGGTTGATGCGAGTATTGGGGGTGTAGAAGATAAGAAGGAATAAAAGCATCTTATCAATGATGCATGCTTTCTGTATCTTTCGAGACGAGTGTTACTTCTTTGTCGCGACAAAGAAAACAAAATTGTCACTCATTCTGCCCTCTCCCCCGTCCCCTCTCCCGCGACGGGAGAGGGGTGGCACGAGCGGAGCGAGTGACGGGGAGAGGGCGCGCGGAGAACCGCGACGGAGATTCGCAAGGCGACAGACGATGAAAAATGTAACTCAAGGAATTGTGAAATGTATCCTAAAAACTAAATGCTTGAAGGCTCATGAACGAAGATTGCGCGTGCTGTTCGAGTCCCGCGTATGCGGGACGAGATAATTTGCGCATATGTTTCCCTGCCCTGAGTTTTACCGAATGGGTTTGGTTACTTTCTTTGCGCCAAAGAAAGTGACAAATCATCATGCTACACCTTGATCAGCGACAAAAAAGGATTAATCGCCAATCGCGGGAAGCATCCCGCTCCCAAGGGTAGTAGCCACTAAGCACCTACCGCTTTCTGATCCTTCGGATAAGTCGCAGGTCGTAGACCTGCGCTCACAGCTCTATTTCTTCGCCTTCTCCTTCTTCCTCTTCCCTCCATCGAAGATTTCGGAGAATTCATCGAAGCTCATCGTCTCGATCACGAGAAGTTTCTCCGTAATCTCATCGAGCTTTGCTCGGTGATCCTTCAGAATCTTCTTCGCCCTTTCATACTGTTCACCGATCGTACGAGCCGTGAACGCATCGATCTTCTTCGCGATGTCCTCGGAGTAATTGCGCGATGAACCGATGTCAGCACCAAGGAAGGATGACCCCTGCTTCTCTCCGTAGGCAACAATCCCGAGCTCATCAGCATCCATGCCGTAGCGTGTCGCCATATTCCTCGCGATCGCTGATGCCTTCTCGATGTCATTGCTTGCCCCCGTCGTGATCTCGCCGAAGATAAGTTCTTCTGCAGCGCGCCCACCCATGAGGCCACAGATCTCATCCAGGAACTTCTGCTTGGTCGTCGTGTACTGATCTTCCTTCGGGAGGAACCACGTCACGCCGAGCGCGAACCCACGAGAGACAATCGAAATCTTGTGAAGAGGATCGGACTCCTCGCAGAGGTGACCGACGATCGCATGACCGACTTCGTGGTACGCCGTGATCTTCTTCTCTTTTTCATTCAACTTGCGTGAGCGCTTCTCGGAACCGAGTGTCACTTTCTCCACGGCATTCACGAGATCCTCGTTCTGCACGACTTTCGCTCCACGCTTCGCAGCATAAATCGCAGCTTCGTTCATGATGTTCTCCAGGTCCGCTCCCGCCATACCGACTGACTGCTTCGCAATCGTTTCGAGATCGCAGTCCTTCGCCATCTTCTTATTGCGCGCATGGACTTCCAGGATTTGCTTACGAGCAACCAAATCAGGCTTATCGATGAAGACACGACGGTCGAAGCGTCCTGGACGCAGGAGAGCACTATCAAGGACATCAGGACGGTTCGTGGCTGCCATCACGATCACGTTCGTCTCTTTGTCGAAGCCATCCATCTCCGTGAGGATCTGATTCAAGGTCTGCTCGCGTTCGTCGTGCCCTCCACCGAATCCCGCACCGCCACGCTGACGACCGACCGCATCGATCTCATCGATGAAGATGATGCAAGGAGCATTACGCTTCGCCTTCAGGAAGAGATCGCGGACACGACTCGCACCCACACCCACGAACATCTCGACGAACTCTGAGCCAGAGATACTGAAGAACGGCACGCCTGCTTCTCCTGCGACTGCACGAGCAAGCAATGTCTTGCCCGTACCCGGAGCACCCACGAGGAGCGCACCACGTGGAATCTTGGCACCGATCGTCGTGTACTTCTTGGGATTCTTCAGGAAATCGACGATCTCCTTCAGGTCTTCTTTCGCTTCATCGCATCCCGCGACGTCCTTGAACGTCGTCTTCACTTCGCGTGCATCGGCGATACGTGCTTTGGACTTCCCGAAGGAAAGCGCTGTCGATTGACTGCGAGCGATCGAACGGAAGACCCACATCCCAAGAGCGATGAGGAGCACGAAGAAGAGCAGATCACCGAGATGCGCCTTGAAGAAATTCTTCACTTCGATGTTATCGACCTGCACGACTGTTGGATTCTTCGGATCGTTCCACCCGAGCGTCGTGATGCTGTCACCGACTTCTTTGTACGACTGAATGTAGCTACCGGAGTTCTGCTTCGCGAAGACATTGCTCCCGCGAACGATGATCGATTGCAACTGACGATTGTCGTACGCCTTCGTGATGGCACTCACCGGCACCTCTCTGGCACTCAGCAGTTTCTCATCCTCACTCCGATCGGGAGCGGACATATAGTACACCGAGCTCGCGATGAGGAAGACGAGGAGGAGAACGGAAAAAACCTGATTACTGCGACGCCGAGGGGGGAGAAAATTCGCTGACATATGTGCACGGAAGTGTAGAGGGAGAGTCTCGAAAAAACAAACCAGAGAAATGTAG
>CAZDQZ010000073.1:0-1763 GCA_964507835.1 uncultured Candidatus Peribacteria bacterium
AGCAACCACAGCGTCATCGGTATTGCACTCCAGTACTCCGCTCCATAGAACCAGTAGATGATCGGGGGGAATGCGACAGCGGCGCCAAGCGTCAAGAGCGCATGGAAGGCGAGAGCATGCTTGATGAGCTTCGCGGCATTCTGCCGTACCACCTGCGTCCCCTGTGACATCATTCTGCCGAATGCTGCCGTCGAGAGGTCTCCTGCTTGCGGGAGCAGGATACTGCGTGGGATGTTCGCGAGCTGAACGGCGATCTTGGCGATACCGACACTCGATGCAGGCACGATGAGCGAGAAGATGAAGAAGATGCCCTGCGGGAAGAAGTTCCCGATCATCTTGTCGACGGTGATGATGAGTCCTTGGGCAAGGTACTGCTTGCTCTCAGAGAAGGGGATGCGGAGTGTCTCCCTGATCCCGGGGAGTGAGTGCCTCCGCGCGATGATGAAGAGTGTGACGAGTGAGATCGGCAGGAAGAAGAGGCTGACGAAGAGTTGTGTGAGGAGGAGTGACCAGATCTTGCCACCGAAGAAGAGAATCGCGATGGAGAGCCCTAGGTACGAGAGGTTCGCCGATTGTTCGAGGAAAACTTTCAGACGGATCCTGCGCAGTGATTGCAGGATAATGAGGGTCATGCTGTTCCAAATTTCACTCATCTGGAAGAAGCAGAGGATCCGCGCGAATTTGCCGATGTCGACGGAGCCGTAGAAACGCTCGCTCAAGATCGGCATGACGAGCGCGAGGACAAAGAGGAGCACCATGTTGACGCACGCGATCATGAGAAAGTTGGCGAGTACGCTCGCTTGCGCATGGCGATCTTTCTTGCCGTACGCTTCTGAGAAGAAGACGTAGAGCGATTGTCCTTGGCCGATATTGAAGAATGAACTGAATGTACCTGCGAAAGCGATGATGACGGCGTAGAGGCCGTATTCCTTCACGCCGAGGAGTCTCGCAAGCGCGATAGAATTGATGAAGCCCGCTCCCATCACGATGACCGTGCCAATCTGAATCGTCAGGACGTCTCTGACGAAGGGGAGTTTTCTAAGGCCGAGGAGTGCACGAATACTGTTCATAGGTGTCTCGCTCTAGAGTGTTGGCGCATCATACACGCTATCGAACCAATGCTGGAGCTGGATCACGGCGTGGAGGACATGCAGGTGGTAGCCCTGTTTGCTTCTGTGCGCTTCTTGGAGCTTGCGCAGTTCTTCGGTGTGAAAGAGTTCCTTGATGCGAGGATGATCGAGAGCTACGTCGATGAGCGGGGCACTCTCTCGCCGGAGCCACTTGGCAAGTGGCGGATAGAAGGAGGATTTTTTGAGCGTGAAGAGATGTGCGGGCAGGATCGGTGCGTACGTTTCTTTCAATAGTTTTTTCGTTTGCTTGTACCCAACATGCCAGTTCGTCTTTGTGCCGTGCGATGCTGTGATGATGAGAGGATCGAGGAAGGGGACACGAGCTTCGAGCCCGCTCGCCATTGTTGTTCCATCGACTAATCGAAGAGATTCATCGACGAGCCATGTCGCTCTATCTGTCTCCATGAACGTGCGTACGGAGTCCTTTGACTCGTGCTTCATCCACTCCTTCTCAAACCATGCTGACGTATCATCTTGCGTACACCAATTGCCTTTGATGAGCGTCGACCATTCTTGCGTTTTCCGCGAGAGCAGGCGTTCCATAAGCGCAGGGCCGTTGTACATTCCTGCGATGTCGGATGGATACCCTAACATTGTTGCACCGAGGGATCGTAGTGCAGGCGGAATCCACGC
>CAZDQZ010000073.1:1863-6157 GCA_964507835.1 uncultured Candidatus Peribacteria bacterium
GCACATGCCATGTGGTGCAGAATGATCGATGAGTCCATGCCACCACTAAGGAAGATGCCGATGGGGCGATCGGAGGTCATATGATCACGGACAACTGCGTCCATCAGGGTCGGGAAATACTCTCGGAAATCAGCTGAATTCTTGAATGTCATCGGAGCGACTGCAGTTTTGAAGGTTCGTCGTGTCTCTTTGCCTCCTGCAACCGTGACGATCGTTCCTGGTGTCAGACTCTCGATGCCTTCACACATTGTTTCTGGTCCTGGGACGTACTGCAGGCGCAGGTAGCGCGAGAGTGAGCGCATGTTCAGCGCTGGCTTCGCCTTGAATGCAGTCATGAGAGAACGCATCTCGGAGGCGAAGTGAATGCGTCCATCGATCGAAGCGAGATAGAGAGGCTTGATGCCACTTGTGTCTCTGGCGAGGTGCATGGTCTGTGATCGCGTGTCGTAGAGACCGAAGGCGAACATGCCACGGAGATACTGCACACAATCAATGCCATATTTTTCATACATCTTCAGGATGACCTCGGTATCCGTTCCGGTTCTGCAGTCGAATTGTTCCGCCTGTCGGAGCGCCTGGTAATTGTAGATTTCGCCATTGAACACGATGACGATCGTTCGCGCGTCATTCCACATTGGCTGATCGCCGTCGGGCCTTGGATCGAGAATCGCAAGACGAGCATGCCCGAGCGATACGCCGTGACTCACCTCCGTTGCATTACCATCTGGACCTCGGTGGATGAGCGCTTTCGTCATGCGCTCGATGCGCGTTTTATCTTCGCCGATGAATCCTGCTATACCACACATAGCGACAGTATAGTGGAATGTACTTTTTCGTGTGTATCGATGCTTCTTTTCCGCTATTATACCTCTTCCATGGCTACCACCCATTACTCTGTTATCGTTCCAGCACTCAATGAAGAAGGGGCGATTGGCGCGCTCATCGATCAACTGCGGGCACTACCCATCGAGCCAGAGATTATCGTTGTCGATGGAGGATCGACGGATGCAACACTTAGGATTGCACGAGAGAAAGGAGTCCGTATTCTTGCGCACCCTGCCCCCGCAGGGTACGGCAAGAGTATCAAAGACGGCATGAAGATCGCATCGCACGATACGATTGTTGTTATCGATGCGGATGGAACGTACCCTGTTGCTAAAATTCCAGATCTACTAACCCAGATGGAGAAAGGGTATGACATGGTCGTCGGAGCACGTCACGGCAAGCAGTACCGTGGCAAGTTTCTGAAGATGCCTGCGCGTATGGTGCTCCGGTGGATCGTTGAGTCTGTCACAGGACAATCGATTCCAGATATCAATTCAGGACTCCGTGTCTTTCGTCGTTCTGATGCGCTCGCTATTTTTGATCACATCTGTAATGGCTTTAGTTTCCTTACGACCATCACGCTCATCTACATGCTTACGGGGAAATTTGTATCGTACATCCCGATCGATTATTACGAACGTATTGGTCATACCAAAGTGCGCATTGTTCGAGATTCGCTCCGTACCCTTCAGTACATTCTGGAGGTTGTCGCTCTCTATAATCCACTGCCGTTCTTTCTGATGCTCAGTGCGATTCTTGGTGTATTTGTTGTACTTAGTTTATTCGCATTTGCGGTGATCGATGCAGGGTACATTGTCCTCACAGCGTTCTTCTTCATTGCTTCCATTATTGTTTTTTGTTTTGGATTGGTCGCGCATACGCACTCAATACAGATTCGAAGACGATCATGAACAAATATTGATCAATGGCGAATGCGCTCGCATCGAACGCGTAGAAATGTTATCGCGCCCTTCACGGCATCTTTCCAATTGATCTTCTTTCCCTCCTCGAACGTGCGTGGTTGGTATGAGATGGGGCACTCGATGATCGTAGCGCCGAAGCGGAGTGGATACGCTGTTAGCTCAGCCTCCAATTCAAATCCACGAGCGCGGAGCGGGAATTTTTTCAGAAGTGCAGTGGGGAAAAGTTTGTAGCAGGTGTAGGAGTCTGTGAGCTTCACGAAGAAGAGGATGTTTGCGATCATCGTGATGGCTTTATTTCCAAGGAGGTAGAGGGGGTAGAGATTGGGATTTGGTTTCAAGAATCGAGAGCCGAAGACGACACGAGCGGGGTTCTTCTCGGCGACCTCGAGGAGTGTGAGGATTTCACGAGGGTCATACTCCAGATCGGCGTCCTGGATGACGCAGTAGTCTCCGGTTGCTTCGGCGATACCGAGGCGAATTGCCGAGCCCTTCCCACCATTCTCCTTCGTGAGCACCTTGTCTTGCTTCCGTGCGTGGCTATGGAGGAGTGTGAGCGATTCATCCTTCGAACCATCATCAATGTAGATGATTTCTGCATCGGGGAGCGCCAACGTCAGTGCATCCATCACGCGCACGATCGTCGCAGATTCATTGTAGACCGGTACCAGAACAGAGAGACATGGCATGGGGAGGGTGCGTACGGTATCAGAGTGAGAGGTAGGTGATGCGCGTGTTCGTAAAAGCTATAGGATTCCAGAGTGATCTGAGATCGTAGAAGATGCTGATGGACTTCAGTGCTGTGATGAACTCCGATGGTGTGAGGGTCACGTATGATCGATGTGCGACTCCAGCGACGATGACATCGTATGGACCATCAGCGAGGGTGCCGTAGGTGAAGCCGAGTTCTTCCACCTGCTCTTTCGTGAGCTCAGGATCGTGGCAGACGACGGAACATCCGGAGTCAACGAGTTTCTGGATCAAATCGTGGATCTTGGAGTTGCGTGTATCAGGAATATTTTCCTTAAATGTCAGACCGAGGACGAGGACCTTGGCACCGATTGTGGACATCTTTTTCTCAGCCATCGCTTTTGTGATCTGCCGTTCGATGAATGTCGTCATCGTGTCGTTCATCTTACGACCCGCGGAGATGACTTCCGTGTGCATGCCGAGTTCCTGTGCCTTGTAGACCAAGTAGTACGGGTCAACACCGATACAATGTCCACCGACGAGGCCTGGAGCGAACTTTAGGAAGTTCCACTTCGTCCCTGCGGCATCGAGGACATCTTTCGTGCGGATGCCGAGCCGGTCGCACAAGCGTGCGATTTCATTCATGAGTGCGATGTTGATGTCACGTTGTGTATTTTCGAGCGCTTTGGCTAGCTCCGCGACTTTGATGTTAGGTGCCTGGTGGATGCCTGCCGTCACGATTTTTCCATACACCATTGCAAGCCATTCCGTCGTCTCCTCATCCTGCCCTGCGACAACTTTCACGATTTTGTCGATCGTGTGTTCTTTATCTCCGGGGTTGATACGTTCCGGGGAGTAGCCAACCGTGAAGTCTTTCCCGCACTGTAATCCAGATTCTTTTTCGAGGATCGGCACGCAGATGTCTTCCGTCACACCCGGATAGACTGTCGATTCGTAGACGACGACACTTCCTTTCTGTAACTGCTTTCCAACTGTCTCACTCGCTTTGACGACCGGTGTCAGGTCTGGCGCATTGTGCATATCGATTGGCGTCGGCACTGCGATGATGATCGTATTCGCCTTCGCGATGATCGATGGGTCTGCGGAGTATTCTATCGATGTAGCTTGCAGTTGTTCTTTCGTGAGTTCATGCGTCCAGTCGTCTCCTTGTTTCAGGAGATCGATACGCTCAGGATTGATGTCGAATCCGTAGGTTTTCCATCCAGTTTTACCGAATGCAGCCGCGAGTGGTAGGCCGACGTAGCCAAGCCCGATAATGCAGAGGACGGGGGGATTCTTCATGCGTGAGAGTGTACTGGAAGGCAGGAATGGCAGGAAAGGCAGAAAAGGGAAAGTTGGTAGAGACATTCTTACCTTTTGTGCCCTTTCTTCCTTTTCTGCCTTCTTTTCTCTACTCTTACCTCCATGATCGACTGGTCCAACAAACGCGTTGTTGTCACGGGCGGTACCGGTTTCATCGGGAGCGTGCTCGTCGAAGAGTTGCTGAAGCGTGGAGCCGTGGTGCGCGTGCCTGTCCGCGCGAAGAATTACCGCTCTCTCTCGCAACTTCGTTCCAAGATCGAGTGGGTGGATGGTGACCTGCGCGATCCAGAGTACTGCCAAAGGCTCATCATGGGGATGGATCACGTGTTCCACCTCGCATCGTACCGACGCAATGTTGCTTTCCATCGTTCGCATTCAGCGGATGTGATGATCGGCAATGTCGAGATGTCTCTCGCCCTCACACGGGCGCTCAAGGAATACCCTCACGCGGGTGTGACATTCTTCTCATCGGCGAACGTTCCACCGGAGATCGATGTCATCAAGCTCGCTCGTGAGGAGTCTGCCGATGGCTACGT
>CAZDQZ010000074.1:0-6099 GCA_964507835.1 uncultured Candidatus Peribacteria bacterium
TACTTCTCCTCCCCCGCCGTCGGATCTTTCAGTGACACGTTCTTCAAGATGAACTGAATCTGCGACGCTTCACTATCTGCGATGCTGAGTGGGAAGGATCCTGTGAATGTGTAGCCCGTGCGGTCCGATGCAGCGTAACTCTGATAATAGCGACGAATGGGTTCACTCGGATTCAGGCGCGCAGAGAACACATGCAGAGAGGATGTCTCTCCGTCGATCGTGATCGTCTGCTTATCGATGAGCTTGTAATCCGGGAGTGTCGACACGGCGAGCACATTCGCCTCGGCGTATGCCGTCGTCGTCGTATCGCTTGCGAGTGGCTCACGGACGACTGTCACAGTATCCATCTGACCCGCATGGGGCGTGGAGTACTGAAAGGCTGCGATGGTCTCCTCTGGAACCTGCCTAGAAGAAAGGAGCGCGGAGTCCAAGACTTTCCATCCTGAAGGCAAACAGACGGCCACCGTGCCGTTCCAAAATTGTTGATCACAGGCAACAGTCGTACTGCTCGACGACGATCCACATCCTGTGAGGAGGAGAGCAAACAACGGTACGAGCGCAAAACGTCTCATGAAAACCATACTATCACGCTCAACGACGCGCAGGGAAGAAACCGCAGGAAATGAAGCAAAAAGAACGATTGACGGAGTAGTCGAAATAGCGAGAAGAAGTATATGGGGGGCTGTGAAAAAAGTGGTACATTTGCTATAATAGCTAGATGATGCCAAAAAAGAGACTCACTGCACTGGCACACATTGTCCTGAGCATTCAGCTCATCCTTCCATCAGTAGCCCTCGCAAACGGCTCCTGCACGATGTCAGCAATGGATACAGTCGCAGGGCTCGGCACGCAAGTGATGCTCCAGAATTGCACATCCAGCCCCTCCATCACACTGCGCATCACGGGACCCACCGGTGCCGTGTCCGATCAGCAAGCCTCCGTCGATGCTACCGGGAATGCAACGGTGCTCATCCCATCGAAGACAACACTGATCAGTGGTACGTACCGTGTCACTGCCGACACTGCGAACATGGTGAATTTCACCGTGATCTCTGATCGTCCGGATGATGATCAGACGGTGCTCAGTGCATCACCATCGAGTGTCGTGAGTGGTGGCCAAGGGACGGTGCGCGTCTCGATGGTCGTGCGTGACCGCTACCAAAATCCAGTTGCAAATAGACCTATCGCACTCATCAGTAACCGCACGACCGATGACATCACCGCAGGATCGAATGTCACAACTGAGGAAGGGATGATCACCTGGACCGTCACCCCGAAGGATCCTGGAACGATGACACTCACCGCCTACGATGTCCTCAGTGCACGGCAGATGAAAGTCAGGAGTGACATCACTGTTGGCTTTGCGGTGACGTCGTCCCCTCTCCGCGCAAGCCTCACGGGATTAGAAAAAGGTGGCGACACGCTCACAGCGGACGCAGGCTCGATGCAGGTCACGGGATTCAAAATCTCACTCGATCCGGAAGATACCGTCGTGAAGACGAATGAACTCTTCAGCCTCGTCATCCAAGCGATGAACGGAACCTCGGTCTCCCGGGGATACATCGGCACCGTCACGGTGAAGAGTAGTGACCCGGACGCGAGACTCCCGAAGCAGGGCAAAGTCGTGAAGGATCCACTGACGGGTCTCCTCGATATTCGCAATGTCGACCAAGGGATCAGGCGCGTCTCACAAGCATTCCTCTTCAAACACCCCGGCGTGCAGACCATCACCGTCGCCGATCAAATCGACCCATCGATCACCGGTTCGATCGACATCGTGGTGGCGAGAGGTTCCGGATCATCGGATGATATTACGATCCTCGACCCTGTCGATGGTGCGCGCATCAAGCGGACAGACACACTCATGATCAGTGGCAAAGCACCGAGCTTCACGAATCTGAACGTCGAAGGATTCGGCACGTCATTCCCTGGTGACAGCGATGCAGAAAGTACGTTCCGCATCCCCATCAAAGTCCCCCCGACGTACAACGAATTGACGCTCTACGTGGAGAGCGAAAATAAAACGTACAAGTCCGCACCCATCCACATCTTCATCGATGACACTGCTCCGGTGATCCAGACTGCGTCCATCGATCCCTCGGAAGGAAAGACGGAGAGCAAAGGGACGATCACCGTGATCACTGAGCCAAAACTCCCCTCCGTTACGGCGACGATCGACGGTGTGAAAGTGTCACTCGTGGAGAAAGAAGGAGTACCTGGTACGTACACGGGCGAGCTCACGGCACCGAAGAAAGAAGGTATCTACGACACGACGATCGTCGCGAGTGACCCGGCGGGCAATGCAACGACCCTCCTCCTCAAGTGGACCATCGGTACACGCGAGATCCCCACCGTTGTGAACGTGAAAGCGAGTAGCGACGGTGGCACCATCACTCTCTCGTGGGATGCCGTCGAGGGCATCGCTGTCACTGCGTACAAAATCTACATCGCGAAGGAAAGTGACCAGAGTAACATCCTCTATAGCATCTCGACGCAGAAGCCGGTCACCTCGGCGATCATCAAAGATCTCCCACGCGGAGAACAGTACGTCCTGACGATGACCGCCGTGACGAAGGAAGGATTCGAAAGTGCTGAGAGGAGCGCACCAGTCGTCGCAGGATCTCCGCACATCGCTCTCAAGGGAACGCCAGGCGACAGCAGTGTCACATTGCAGTGGACGAGCATCGCAGGTCTGCCTCTCAATCAGTACATCCTCGAGTACGGCACGGAAGCAGGTGTGTACACCGAGAAGCGCACCGTGAACGGTCAAGCCACAACCGTAACAATCCGCGATCTCCTCCCAGGTGTCACGTACGAATTCAAGCTCACCCCTGTCACCGTCACGGGCAAGACCGAAGCTGACATGGCAGGCGTCACGCGTGTCATCGCGGGAGGGAACGGCTTCACCGTCGGGAGCATCGATCCCGCACCGTCTGATCTCACACCTCCACTCCACGCTGGAGCAGATCTAGAGCCCAGAGAAGAACTCCAGGACATCCCGACGATGTCGAGTAGTGGCATCTCCTCGATCGTCATCGTCATGGCACTCATCTTCACGCTCACCATCGGACTCAGTTGGATGAAGCTCGAGAGAGAGCGTCGCATCACGCGTGCATTCCTCGACACTCTCCGTCAGAGTCATTCATCGTAAGTCCATCATGCCACACACACTGAACACGAAACGGCCGAGAACCGTATCCATCGGAGGTGCAACGTACGACCTCTTTCTCACGATGCACACTGTGTCCACGGGAGACGACATCGTTCTACGCGCGGGAGACAAAACGAAGATCGATCGCGTGATAGAAACCTGCGGAGGCGGGGCATGTAACACCGCCGTCGGACTTGCGCGACTCGGGTGCCACGCAGGATTCAGTGGCGTTGTCGGCGCAGATCAATGGGGAGAACGACTCATCGCCACGATGACGAAAGAAGGTGTGAATACCGATAGCGCGACGATCGTCGACGGAGAGACGAGTAGCTTCTCCATCATCATGAACCTCCCAAACGGCGAACGGACGATCCTCTACGCTCCGGGCGCAAACGAACACCTGCACGATGTCACCTTCGACGTCGCCAAGCTGGAATCTGCCGACTGCGTGTACTTGAATCATCTGAGTGACACTGCCTGCATGATCGAAGATGACATCATCAAGACACTCCAAGAGCACACAGGCACACACCTCACGTGGAATCCCGGCGGTTGCCAGATCGCACGTGGGTACACGGATCCCAGTACGCAGAGC
Organism: uncultured Candidatus Peribacteria bacterium; assembly: GCA_964507835.1. GTDB lineage: Bacteria > Patescibacteriota > Gracilibacteria > Peribacterales > Peribacteraceae > CAZDQZ01. Next base: position 3,747 of record CAZDQZ010000074.1, read on the forward strand.
CTCCTCGCACACACGACACTCCTGCTCCTGAATAAGGAAGAAGCTCTCGCATTCACGAAAGCACTGACTGTGCACGACGCACTCTCTCTCCTCATCGCGACCGGTTGTCAGAACGTCTGCATCACGGATGGGAAGCACGGTGTCATTGCTGGAGATCGCAAGCGTCGTTACGTCTGCCCCGTCATCGAGAATCTCCACATCGTTGACACCACCGGTGCCGGTGACGCGTTCGGAGTCGGTGCAACGTGGGCGCTCCTTCTGGGGGAGGAATTGCCGAAAGCGCTCATTGCTGGTACACTGAATGCATCACACGTCCTCGGAGACATCGGAGCTCAGCGCGGGCTCCTCACACACACTTCCATGCGAAGCTTGCTCAGTGATCCGAAGATTCGTGTTGAAACGTTATAAACGTCCTACCAGCACACACTTCCCTTCCCACGTTACCCTATGTCTTCCGACCAGCTTCTCGCGATCCAAGAACTCATCGATTCCGCCATGTCATCACTCAAAACCGCGAATAGTATGATGCGGGAAATGACGGGAGTGAACGATACATCCCGCGAACGCTTCGCAGTCCGTGCGAGTGCCATGGGCAACAGTCACGCAAGCAGTGCGACGTCCAAAGTCGTTGAAGGTGTATTCGACGGTCAGAACATGGTGGATTCGACTGGCCAGACATATCCCATCCCTGCGAACTATGCGTCAAAGAGCAAGCTCGTGGAAGGCGATGGTATGAAGCTCAGTATCACTGATGAAGGAAAATTCATCTACAAGCAAATCGCCCCGATCGAACGTAAGTCTGTGATCGGTGCCCTCATCCAAGAAGATGGTCAGTACAAAGTCCTCGTCGAAGGAAAGGCCTATCGCATCCTCCTCGCATCCGTGACATTCTACCGCGCGGAAATCGGCGATCAGGTGACGATCCTCGTCCCGAAATCAAGCACTGCATCCTGGGGCGCTGTCGACGCCATCATCCCGCGTCACATCGTCGAGGCAGCAGCGAAGGCATCCGTCAGTGATGAGATCGATCCACCGAAAAAGAAGACGGTGCGTCGCAAGAAGACAGACGACGGCGAGCTGAGCCCAGCACTAGAATAAGTGGAAAGTATGGAAGTAAAAAAACTTTCGCACTTCCGCACTGCTATCGCTTTCGCACTTCAATCGCTTCTTTGCTATTCTTACCTTCATGAAGATTCCCCTCCGCATCATTGTCCCGATCGCACTCGCGATCGTAGCGTCAGGATTCATCGGGGCGATCTTCCTCTGGCAAATCAACGCATCGGTCCACACCATCGAATCCTCGTTCCAGTCACAGCGGGGATCGAGCATTCTCGAAAAAATAGTACCCGGGACGACGCGCACGAGGAGCGTACCCCAGAATCAATCCCAAGCTCTCATGTCCCTACGGCAGGGGGAAATCTTCGAAATGAAAGGAGAGTGGAAACGTGCCGAGGAGAAGTATCAGGAGAGCGTCTCTGCAGGAGGTGGGGTCTCAGCCCTCCGCAGGCTTGCTGGCATTCAACTGCAACGTCGTGAATTTGACGTAGCGACGAAGACCATCAAACAGTTGAGTGCAGATGTGCGCGACCAATCTTCCATCTTGCTTCTCCAAGGACTCCTCGAACTCCGCCAAGGAAACACGGCGAGAGCGGAAAAAATATTCAATCGTGATGCAGAAATACCAGAAGCGCTCTACGGACTCGCACTCGTCGCCATCGCCAAGGGTGATCATGATGGAGCCACCGTCGTCCTCGATCGAGCGATGCAAGGCACTGACCCCACGATCAAAGCGTACGCCGGCACGCTCATGCGAGCGTACCAAGAATTCGCACTCTTTCCCGATGGACAGGAGATCCATCGACAAACACTCGTCGCGCACGCGCTGGCAGAAACCGGAGAGTGTGAATTGGCTCTCACGCTCGTGAATGCCGTCGTCACGGTCCAGAGTCGCTACCGCGATGCGTGGATCGTGAAGGGATACTGCGAATTTGCCACGGAACGACTGAAGGATGGCCTCACTTCGCTCGAACAAGCGTACGCTCTCGACCCCGAGAAAGCGGAAACGCAGTACTTCCTCGCGCGCGTACACTCTGCCCTCGGCGATCCGCAGAATGCGGTGACCTTCCTACAGTACGCCATCATCAACGGCTTCGAGCCCGAGAAAGATGCCAGATCCCTCCTCGCCGACTACGCGAAGGAACTCGGCAATACCGACCTCGCACTCGAACAACTCCAGATCCTCGCCAAAGACCCCAGTAGCACGATCGATGCCTTCGTGCAGTACGCGAACCTCGCCCTAAGCCTACAGAACCATGCGCCGGGTGCATACGAACTCGCCAAGGAAGCGGTGAAG
>CAZDQZ010000075.1:0-6087 GCA_964507835.1 uncultured Candidatus Peribacteria bacterium
GAGCTGTTACGCTTTCTTTAAAGGATGGCTGCTTCTAAGCAAACCTCCTGGTTGTTTATGCGATGGCACTTCCTTTGATATACTTAACTGCTGCTTGGGGACCTTAGCAAACGATCTGGGCTGTTGCCCTCTCGACGATGGCACTTCGCTGTCACCGTCTCACTCCCGTGACTCTAAAGACAAGTATTCGGAGTTTGTCAGGACTCGGTAGGCCTAGAAGACCCCCTTATCGAAACAGTAGCTCTACCCCCTGATTTTTACGACAAGGCTGTTCCAAAAAACATTTCGAGGAGAACCAGCTATCTCCGGGTTCGGTAAGCTTTTCACTCCAACCCACAAGTCATCCCCATGTCTTGCGATACATGATGGTGCGGACCTCCATTCCACTTTCGTGGAACTTCATCCTGCTCATGGGTAGCTCACCCGGTTTCGGGTCTAGTCCTAGCGACGAACGCCGTATTTAAGACTCGCTTTCGCTATGGCTCCTGCTAGAATACTGCATTAGCCAAGCCGCTAAGAACTAAGTCGTTGGCTCATTAGGCAAAAGGAATGCTGTCACCCTGTACCATAGTACAGCCTGGTACTCGCGTGTATAAACGCAAAGCAACTACAAGCTTCACTATGGTACAGGGCTCCAACTCGTTGTTCGCATCACATTTCAGGGACTATTTCATCCCCCTTTCGGGGTGCTTTTCACCTTTCCCTCACGGTACTATCCGCTATTGATCTCTCTAACTGTTTAGCCTTGGAAGGTGGTCCTCCCAGATTCGGGCCGGATTTCACGTGTCCGACCTTACTCAGGAATCTTTCGCTGTGCGCGTGCATTTCGACTACGGGGCTATCACCCTCTATGGCCGACTGTTCCAAGTCGTTTGTCTATGATTACGCAATCAGTTTATGAAAGTCCTACAACCCCTACGAGCAAGCTCGTAGGTTTGGGCTCTTGCCTTTTCGCTCGCCACTACTAAGGCAATCTCGTTTGATTTCTTTTCCCCCGCTACTGAGATGTTTCAGTTCGCAGAGTATACCTCCCGACCTCGCTTTTGGCTTCGATGAGCGGATAGTCGCTATCCACATTTTCAAGAGAGTGGAAAGTAAAGAAGTGGAAAGTGGAAAGTACGGAAGCTATTCGGAAAGCATATGCTTCTGCACTTTGAACTTTTTCACTTTCAACTTTCAACTTCTCATTCCCATCAAAAACAAAAGTGAGGTCGGGTCTAGAACTATTAAGTACTAGGGGTTTCCCCATTCGGAAATCTTCGGCTGGTAGCGCCTGCCTAGCGGCTGACCGAAGCTTATCGCAGCTGGCCACGTCCTTCATCGGATTAGAGAGTCGAGGCATCCGTGTGATGCGTTGAGTAACATATATAATCGTATAACACTTCAATAGAAATAAATTTCTATCTCCGTGTGAAATTGTGCTGTTCACGTCCCACAGTGCGGGTAATACGTAGATACGTACTACACCTCCCATGAGGCGCAAACATGAATCAAATCATTATTTTCATCGTCCGATGATGACAATGAACGCGGTGGGAACTCCTCCCGTTGTTTCTTCGCTTACGCTCAGAAACAAAAAACGGGTGGCTCGCGCGCACCCGTAGAATCACTGGCTCAGAAGAGCAATGGTGCTACGGGTACGAACGGGAAACATGCATAGAGCTGAGTCATTGTACTCAGAGAAAGTCCGGGGTCAAGGAAAAAAAGAGAGAAAAGTAAGGAAGGCTTTTGCTTCGTTTGGATAGCCCTCACTCCGTCCTGCGGGACACCTCTCTCCACTGCAGTGGAGAGAGGAATAAAAAAAGCGCGCGAAGCAGCGGGTCTTGTGGGTCCCGCTGCTGGAGCGCTCCTTTGAGGGAAGGGTGAGTCCACGAGAGGGACACCGTAGGTGGCCCTTTCGTGAATTATTTATCATCATCACTCTCGATCGATTCCTTGAGCTCTTTCTTGGCGGATGCTCCACCTTCCTCTGGATCGAGCTCACCTTCTTCGATCCCCTTCTTGATCGCATCGGGATCCTCTTCATCGAGATTGAGGTCGGTGATCTTGTCATCGGCGGGGATGATCTCATCCTGCTCTGCCTCTTCATCGAAGCGCGTCTTCAGTTTCACGACTTCAGCTTCCTTGCCTTCAAGCTCTACGACTGGAGCTTCTGCGGGGACTTCATCGGCGAACTTGAGGAGATCAACCTTGAGACCGAGAGCCTGGAGCTCCTTCACGAGAACGTTGAAGGATTCTGGTGTCGATGGCTTACGGATGACTTCGCCCTTCACGATAGATTCGTACGCCTTGCTACGACCGATCACATCATCGGACTTGATCGTAAGCATTTCCTGGAGAACGTGAGCTGCACCGTATGCTTCGAGTGCCCACACTTCCATTTCTCCGAAGCGCTGACCACCGTGTTGAGCCTTTCCACCGAGAGGTTGCTGAGTGACGAGAGAGTATGGACCGACGGAGCGAGCATGGATCTTGTCTTCCACAAGGTGGAGGAGCTTGAGCATGTACACTTGTCCGACCGTCGTGTCTTGTCCGAATGGTTCACCCGTTCGACCATCGAAGAGCTGAACTTTTCCTGTTGCAGGGAGGCCTGCAAACTTCATGAATTCGGAAATCTGCTGAGTGGAGATACCATTCAGTGCTGGTGTAGCAACTTTGATACCGAGGATGGATGCAGCCCAACCAAGGTGCGTCTCGAGAATCTGACCGATGTTCATACGGGAGGACACACCGAGTGGGTTCAAGATAATGTCGACATGGCGTCCGTCTGCGAGGAACGGCATGTCTTCTTTGGCAACGATGCGCGCGACGACACCTTTGTTACCGTGGCGACCGGCCATCTTGTCTCCCACCTGAATTTTGCGTGTCTGAGCGACGAACACTTTGATCTGCTTGATGACACCAGTTGGAAGCTCATCACCTTCAGCGCGATCGAACACGTGGACATCGACAACCTTACCACCGGCTCCACCGGGGAGACGGAGCGAGCTATCCTTCACATCCTTCGCCTTGTCACCGAAGATCGCCTGGAGGATGCGCTCTTCCGGCGTCAGTTCGCTCTCGCCCTTCGGCGTAATCTTACCGACGAGGATATCACCCTCGTGCACGGTGGCCCCGATACGGACGATACCATCGGCATCGAGATCCTTGAGTTTGCCTTCACCGACGTTGGGGATATCGCGCGTCACGGTCTCAGACCCGAGCTTCGTGTCGCGGACATCGGTAATGTACGACTCGATGTGGATGGAGTCGAAGTGACCCTGCTCCACGATACGATCGGAAATAATAATGGCATCTTCGAAGTTGTAGCCACCCCACGACATGTACGCAACAAGGAGGTTCTGACCAAGCGCGAGCTCACCCTGCTGAACGGATGAACCGTCGGCGAGAACGTCTCCTTCCTTCACCTTCTGACCTGTCTCGACACGAGGACGCATGTGGAAACACGTTCCTTGGTTACTCCTGACGAAGGTATCGAGCTTGTACGTCGCCTTCTTACCGGAATGGTAGAGGAGTGTGATATCGGATGCATCTGCGCTGAGGACTTCGCCATCGTCCTCGGCGAGGAGCACGCGACCGGACGCACGAGCAGCCACACTCTCCACACCGGTTCCGACGAGCGGAGACTCTGGACGGATGAGCGGAACAGCCTGACGTTGCATGTTCGTACCCATGGATGCACGCGTGTTATCGTCGTGCTCGAGGAACGGGATGAGGGATGTCGAGACGGAGAGAATCTGCTTCGGGGAAATATCGACGTGTGTGACATCACGAACGTGCGCGACGATCGGCTCACCCTTCTTACGAACGTGGATGCGTGTGCTGACGAATTCACCGAGCTCTGTCACAGCAGAGTTGGCCTCGGCGATGGTGAGGTGACGCTCACGATCGGCATCGATGTAGAGTTCCTTGCGCACGACGTACGCACGGACAGGAACACTCGTCTGACCTTGATGTTTGAGGAGAGAAATGACTTTGGATGCCATCTGCTTCGTATCCATAACCTCGCCTTCCTTCGCGATTACTTTGTGACCGTCGCGAACCGTGACATCGAGGATGCGACCAAGAAGAGCATCTGCATCCATCTTCACCGCGTGCTTCACTTCGTAGTAGGGAGTCTCGAGGAAGCCGTATTCATTGACCTTGGAGTACGACGCCAAGTGGACGACGAGACCGATGTTCGGACCTTCTGGTGTAGCAATAGGACAGATACGACCGTAGTGACTGGGGTGCACGTCGCGGACGTCGAAGCTGGCGCGCTCACGGGAGAGTCCACCTGGACCCATCGCGGAGAGACGACGCTTGTTTGCGAGCTCGGAGAGTGGGTTCGTCTGATCCATGAACTGCGAGAGCTGAGACGATGCGAAGAACTCGCGGAGAGCGGCCGTGATCGGACGACAGTTGATGAGCTGGGTTGGCGTGACGGTCTCCAGATCCATGACGGTCATGCGATCCTTCATGATGCGCTCGGTGCGCATAAGACCGACGCGGTACTTGTTCTGCACGAGCTCACCGACGGAACGAACGCGACGGTTGCTCAGGTGATCGATGTCATCGGGGGCGCTCTCGCCGTTATTCAAGCGGATGAGTTCCTTGAGAATTTCGATGAAGTCGGAGACTTGGAACACGCGGTGTGCTTCGTCGTTGGGGATACTGAGATCGAAACGGCGGTTGAGCTTGTAACGAGCGATGTTACCCATGTCGTACTTCTTGAAGTCGAAGAAGAGGCCATCGATAAGCGTCTTGGCGTTCTCGGCGGTGGCGAGATCACCAGGGCGAATCTTGCGGTAGATGCTCTGGTACGCCTCCTCCACTGTGCGAACAGTGTCTTTGTCGAGGGTTGCGAGGATGTAATCCTTATCTGCCTTTACCGTGTCTTTGAAGAGATCGAGGATCTGTGCGTCGGTCTGGTATCCGAAGACGCGGAGCAACTGGGTGATAGGGATCTTGCGCTTGCGGTCGATCTTGCACGTGATGATGCCACGTCGATCGGTTTCGATCTCCATCCACACACCACGCTTCGGGATGATCTTGGCAGCGTGATGACGTGGGTACTCTGGCATCGCCGAGAAGAACACACCAGGACTACGGACGAGCTGACTAACGACAACGCGCTCGATACCACCGACAACGAACGTTCCGCTGTCCGTCATGAGCGGGATGCTTCCGAGGAAGACGTCTTGCTCCTTGATTTCTCCGGTTTCTTTGTTGATGAGCTGAACGTGCGCCTTCATGGCAGCTTCATAACTGAGGTTCCGGCGCTTGCATGTCTCTGGATCGTACTTGGGGACATCAAAGGTGTGACCGAGGAAGTTGAGCTCCATCTTCTTGTTCGAGAAGTCTGTAATCGGGCTCACTTCCTTGAGGAGCTCGGAGAGACCGTCGGTGAGGAACCACTTGTAGCTCTCGATCTGCACGTCGATGAGGGAGCGCATCATCTCGAAGGAATCGTCCTTCGTGAGGAAGACGCGGTTACTGACCGTCATCTTTGGCTTGATCGCGAGTGGCGCATCCTTCAGGCTCGCAGGGACGCGCTCGGAGGCGTTCAGTGTGAACGGAATGCTGTGTGGGAGGATAGACTCTGCGACATCGTACTTGTACTCCTGCCTGCGAGACGGAGCCTTTTTTGGTGCGACCTTCTTGGCGCCACTCGCCACGAGCATTTTCTTCGCGAGCTTCGTGGGCTCTACTTTCTTCGCTACAACTTTGGCATTCGCCTTTGGGGCGGGCTTACTCGTCTTCTTGACGACGACGGCTTTCTTCTTGGGCTTGGTGGCCATATCTATGAGGGGAGAAAGGTAAGAAAAGGCAGGAAAGGCAGAAAGGTATTTTCTACTTTTCTCGCATACACAAGCCACCGTGCCGGATCCACCTTCGACCCGCTACGCGAGGTCTACGGCGGACAGGCACAGCTCTCAGAACACAATCAGAACCGCTGTGACGGAGGAATTGTAGCGAAAAAAGCCGTATGGTCAACATTTATTGGCCTTCCGTCTTATGTGCAGGGAGTTCCAGTTCAACAATCTGATACTGTGCAACTAAGGAAGGGACTTGATCCGCGGTGATCACACGCATTTTTACGAGCTC
>CAZDQZ010000076.1:0-5959 GCA_964507835.1 uncultured Candidatus Peribacteria bacterium
TACGCAAGGACGAAGGACCCGAGGAGGAGTGTGAGTTTTGGGTATTTCACTAGTAATATTATAACACTTTTTTAGTGTTATTGCAAAATATCACTACGCTATACTGAATTTCATGGGTCTCAGCATCCTCTTCTTTAGCCTCTACGTCGTCATCGTCATCCTCATCGGTTGGGTGACATCACGGAGAGAGACGGAAGACGGCTTCATGATCGCAGATCGCAAAGTTGCGGGCATCGGACTCGCGATCACGATGACGGGGGGATTCTTCGATGGCGCCACGCTCGCTGTCTATATGGCGTACGTCTACCAATTTGGCCTCAGCGCACTCTGGCTTTTCGTTGGCTTCGCGGTGGGATTTCTAGTCCTTCGTTGCTTCGCCCCACGCATCAAGAGAACGGCAGACGAACATGGCATTTACTCACTCCCTGAATATTTCTACAGAACAATCGGTCCCAAGAGTGGCATCATGTTCTCCATTATTTTGGTCACCGCGTTCTCGCTTCTCCTCGTCGTCAATCTCATCGTCAGTGGAAAAGTTCTCTCGATGATCTTTCCGATCTCGTACCCCGTAAGCGTGAGCATCGGTGGCGTGATCATCCTGTCGTACCTCTTCCTCGCAGGACTGAAGGCCGTCATCAAGACGGATATCTTCCAGTTCCTCATCATGGTCGTCATGAGCGTCAGCGTCGCACTCTTCCTCGTGGGACGATCATCCATCCAGAGCATCGATCTCAATCCCATCGCTCTCGGGGCAGGGAACCTCATCGGCTTCTTCGTCCTTGGCGCCATGAGCGCTATGGTGGGCCCTGACCTCTGGCAACGCATCTTTGCATCGAAGGATGTCAGCACCCTTCGTCGTGGCCTCACGTACGGCGCTATCCTCATCCCTATCCTAGCAGGGGTCATCGGCATTCTGGGCCTTGCGACACAGCAGTTCTTCCCCGAGATCGCTCCAGAAAATGCGCTCGTCGTCGGCTTCTCGCACCTCCTCCCTGCGGGAATCAAAGAGCTCGGCATGGTGCTCCTCTATGCTGTTTCACTGTCATCGTCAGACACATTCACCTTCGTTCTCTCGTCGATTCTCACGCGCGATATCCTCAACTATTCTCATCGTTTCCGTGCGGAATCGATGCGGAGACTCACGCGCATTCTCATGGTGTGCATCATTGTCTCCATCGTCGCACTGAGCATCGTCTATCAAGACATTCTATCGATCGGCTTTGCACTCGGAGGCATCGGCATCTCCATCGCCCCTGCAATGATGCTCTCATTCCACTTCCGCTTACACGATACTGCTGTGAGCCTCAGCCTCCTCCTCGCACTGCTTAGTATCATCCCTCTCCTCGTGACAGGGTCTCTAAGTCCAGAAACAGCACTGCTGCCACTGCCTGTCGCTCTGGTGTCCCTCCTCATCTTTCAGGGGGTTGTGTGGCTACGAAAGAATCCACTGCCTCAGGCGTCATCATGAGAGTACACTGACACCCTGATGCAGACACATACCCTTATTCCCCCGCATTCTTCCATGCAATCAAAGACGCACATGAAAGCAGGTATTCTCATCATCCTTATGGTCGCAACGCTGAGCGCCTGCTCTGCAAGTAAGCCAACATTCGCTGAACCTACACTCATCATCGATCGTCCCGTCGTCACGCAGAGTGCGTCGTCATCGCTCGCGTTCTTCTCGAGTGCATCGTCTGTGTCATCGCTCGCCGTCTCGTCATCTGTATCCTCATCACAACCTCCAAGCGTACTCATAAAAGTACCGTTCGCACCGCAAGCACCGTTTGCCGTCTGGGACCCCCTGCACGAAGAGGCGTGTGAAGAAATGGCACTCATTATGGTGCATCACTTCCTACAGGGAACGCCACTCTCGAGAGAGGATGCCGAGACAGAAGTCCAAGCGATGATCGCATGGGAGAGAGAGAACGGATATGCCGACGATGTCACGGTGCAACAGCTGGGAGACATAGCGAAAGCACTCTACGGATACAACGTGCGGGTCATCACCGATGTCACTGCAGAGATGTTACGAAAAGAGTTACGGAGTGGTAACCCTGTCATCATCCCCGCGGCAGGCAGGGCGCTCAAAAATCCATTCTTCAGTGGTGAGGGGCCGTTCTACCACATGCTCACCGTCACGGGATACAACGAAAACGGCTTCATCACGAATGACCCCGGCACGAAGCAGGGGGAGAAATACTGGTATAGCACCGATGTCCTCATGAATGCACTCCACGACTGGACAGGGGTGAAGGAGGAGATCGCAACGGGAGCGAAGAATGCGCTGGTGGTGGAGAGGTAAGTCCTTCTATAAGCCTAGATCTGCATGCGTACCCATCCTGAGGAAATGAATCGTCCCCGCATGGAAGCGGAGGAGGAGTACCCAGTTCTGCCTGAGATGAATGTCCCATACTCCCTCGAACGGACCGATGAGAAGATGTGGTTCAAACTTGGGTGACGGAGGCCACGTCTCGAGTATTTCTGCCACGAATGCATCGAACAGAGACATGTTCTGACCTGACTTCTTCCACTTCCGCACATCTTTGACGAACTGTCTGGAGAATTTAAGCTGATGCATACAAGGCTTTGAGAGCACTCTTGGCATCAGTGAATGGACCGAGCACATCATCATCCGCCAATGCTTGTGCAACAATCGCACTCGTCTTCTTCGATGCACGCCTGAGCGCGGGGAGCGTGAATGGCAATGTCTGGTTCAGTGCAATCTGCGCATAGAAGAGTCGAATCGCAGACGAGGTATCGAGTCCGAGTGCTGAGAGCACTGCTTCAGCCTCGCGTTTGAGCTTCAGAGGAAGACGAATGTGGAGATTGGCAGATGTTTTCTTCATGTACACAGTATAACCGTTTGTGTTGCACAATGCAAATGAACTATTCATCGCATGAGTCCAACAAACGTCTCGACTGTCAGATCTAGAAGTGACGTAGCGACCCTATCCGCCATTAAAAAATCCTGCCCCTCGGAATATGCATTCGGAACGATGATGCAGTGCATCCTTGCGTCTTTCGCTCCCTTGAGGTCTTTCTCCGCGTCTCCCACCATGATGCAGGATGTAGTAGGCAAGCCAAATGTATCTGCCAAATATTTGAGTCGCGATGCTTTCCACTTTCTGCTCCCATATTTTTTCTCATCAATGACTGTATCGCCATTGGCGGTGTGCGTGAAAAAATTCGTCAGACCAAAAAGCGAAAGTATCATCTCCATATTCTCTCTACTCCCCGATGTATCGAGACCGAGAGGAATGCCTGCGCTCTGCAGAAGGGTCAGGATTTCTCGCGCGCCAGGCATGAGCGTGATGCGCTCAGCAATTGTCGACTGAAAAATATCGTCCTTTCTCCTCTTCATGCTGTCGACTTCAGGGAGAAGATCGTCTCTCTTGATCAGCTTCAAAAAATCATCGAGCTTCTTGCCCTGACGCGACCACACATCAGTGAACTGTGACAACGTTATCTCGATCCCAACCTCTTTGAGAACGTCTCGGTACCCTGCGTAATGCGCTGTCTCCGTATCGATCAAGGTGCCGTTGATGTCGAAGATGACGGCGAAGGAAGCCATAGGAGAAGTATAGCAAAGAGCGTCAGACAATCATGGCATTTCAGGTACACTGCACATTGATGCCCACCTACTCCCTCCTCGACTTCAGCGACAAGAAGCGCCTCGAACAGTGGGGAGAGTTTCGTTTGATCCGTCCTGATCCCACTGCCGATGGACCGATGAGTGCTGTAGAGCTCTGGAAAAATATCGATGGGGAGTTCATTGGAGAGAAGGGAAAAGGTGAGTGGAAAAAGAATCGAAATCTGCCCGAGCACTGGCCTGTCGCATTTGGTGACCTGACACTCCTCGCGCGTCTCGCGCCCTACAAACACACAGGGATTTTCCCCGAGCAAAGCGAAAACTGGCAGTGGATGCGTGCGGAGGCAAAGAAAGTGAACCGACCACTCACCGTGCTGAATCTCTTCGCGTACACCGGTGGCGCAACATCGGCACTCAGCAAGGACGGGCATCACGTCACACACGTCGACAGTGCGAAACCGAGCATCGGATGGGCGAAGGAGAATGCACTGCTCAATGGAATCGCACAGGACAAAACACGCTGGATCCTCGACGATGCGCAGATGTTCGTGACACGAGAACTCAAGAGACAGAAATCCTACGACGGCATCATCCTCGATCCTCCTGCCTTCGGTCACAGCCCGACAGGAAAAACGTGGCGAGTGGAGCGGGATCTGAAACCGTTACTCGAAGACTGCGTCACTCTGCTCTCAGGAAAGCCTAACTTCATCGTGCTCAATGGCTACGCACAGAATGCAGAACCGGAGAGCTATGCCCGCCTTCTGACGGCAATTCTTCTTCGCAAAAGGCCAGAGCTACACACAAAAATCACGGCACATGATCTGACTCTCCGTGCAGAAGACGGCAGAGAACTCTCGACGGGAAGCACGGTGCGGTGTGGATTTTTATGACGTATGTCGTATATCGAATTTCGTAGATCGAATGCAGAAACGATAGACGACATACGGTATTCGACATTCGTGTACGATGTCCTCATGTCCACCCTGTCTGACGACTCCCTCGCGCTGCACGAAGCGTATCCACCAGGAAAATTGGCGATCGTCGCCACGAAGCCTCTACAGACCCTGCGCGATCTTTCTCTCGCCTACAGCCCCGGTGTCGCCGCACCCGTCCTCGCAATTGCGAAGAATCCGCGTGATGTGTACAAATACACGAACAAAGGAAATCTCGTCGCGGTTATCAGTAACGGCAGTGCCATCCTCGGCCTTGGGAACCTCGGTGCACTTGCGAGTAAACCTGTCATGGAGGGGAAGGCAGTGCTCTTCAAACGTTTCGCAGGCATCGATGCCATCGACCTCGAGATCGCCAGTAGTGATATCGATGAGATCGTGCGAACCGTCGAGCTCCTCGAGCCCAGCTTCGGTGGCATCAATCTCGAAGACATCAAGGCGCCGGAATGCTTTCTTATCGAGCGTCGCCTTGTCGCATCGATGGGCATTCCCGTCTTCCACGATGACCAACACGGCACGGCGATCGTCGCATCAGCAGGCCTTCTGAATGCACTGGAGATCGCAGAGAAGCAGATCAAGGATGTGCAGATCGTCATCAATGGTGCGGGTGCTGCCGGCATCGCAATCGCGCGCATGCTCGGTGTGCTCGGTATCGAGAGAAATCAGATCACTCTCTGTGATTCCAAGGGTGTTGTCGGAGACCATCGTACGGATCTCAATGAATGGAAAATGCCATTCACGAAGACAACGACTGCTCGCACACTCGCGGATGCAGTACACGATGCTGATGTCTTCATCGGTGTGTCGAAGGCGGGATGCCTGAGTCCAGACATGCTGATGACCATGCAGAAGAACCCCATCGTCTTCGCGATGGCAAACCCCGATCCGGAGATCGATCCCGTCCTCGCAAAGAAGACGCGCAGTGATGTCATCATGGCGACAGGACGGAGTGACTTCCCGAATCAGATCAACAACATCCTCTGCTTCCCCTTCCTCTTCCGCGCCGCACTCGACACGCGCGCAACGTCGATCAACGATGCGATGAAGATGGAGGCGTGCAGAGCACTTGCAAGACTAGCGAAGGAACCAGTACCAGCAGACGTGCTCGCAACGTACGGACTTACGAGCCTATCGTTTAGTCGCGAGTATCTCCTCCCGAAGCCGTTTGATCCGCGATTACTCACGATCATCACACCTGCGATCGCACGCGCATCGATGGAGAGCGGAGTGGCGACCGAGAACATCAACCTCGCAGAGTACCCGGCGATCCTCCAAAGACGCATGTCCTCTCCACACTGAAGAAGCCATCGTGATCTCTCGATCTACTCCTAGATGAAGAAGAACCATCGCACTGCGAGACGGAGCACCGGCATGAACGCCGTCCGTGCCTTCTCCAGAAGCTTCTCTAGATCAGATGTCG
>CAZDQZ010000077.1:0-5839 GCA_964507835.1 uncultured Candidatus Peribacteria bacterium
GGTGGGAACCCCAGCCCCTCACTAGGGGAACGATAGCTTCCTGCGCTCTCTTCCTCTCACAGGGATCGGAGGTTTTCTCCTATAAACGCGGGTCGGAGACCCGCTCCCGATCATGATAATTATCCATTTCTGCGGGTCGAATACCTTCCTTACTTGTGACTTATGACTTGTGACTAATGCACTTCCGCACTTTCCACTTTTTTACTTCCCCACTTCTTTATGTCCTCCCTCTTCACCTCCGAATCCGTTACCGAAGGTCACCCAGATAAGCTCTGCGACCAGATCAGTGACGCTGTGCTCGACTACGCACTGAAGAACGATCCCAACTCCCACGTCGCGTGCGAGTGTCTGGCAACGACCGGGCTCGTGGTCATCGCAGGAGAGATCAAGACGAAGACGTACATCCCGATGGCAGAGGTCGCAAGGAAGACGATTGAGGAGATCGGCTACGACGATGGCAAGTTCGGCTTCGATCACAAGGCGTGTGCTGTCCTCGTCTGTGTCGGTGAGCAGAGTGCAGACATCGATATGGGAGTCACGGCTGAAAAAACGAAGACAAAGGAACAAGGAGCCGGCGACCAAGGCCTCATGTTCGGCTACGCGTGCGATGAGACGCCCGAACTCATGCCACTCCCCATCAGCCTCGCGCACAAGCTCACGCGCAAGCTCTCGGAGGTGAGGAAGGCAAATGGCCTCAGCTATCTTCGCCCGGATGGTAAGAGCCAGGTGACGATCGAGTACGCTGATGATGGCACACCGAAGGCAGTCCAGACCGTCGTGATCTCCACCCAACACGAAGATTCCGTGAGCCATGAGCAGATCTGCAAGGATGTCCGCAAACACATCATCGAGCCCGTGTGCGGTAGCTACCTCACGAAAGACACGATCTACCACATCAACCCCACGGGTCGCTTCGTCATCGGTGGTCCTCCAGGCGACTGCGGACTCACTGGGCGCAAAATTATCGTAGATACGTACGGTGGCTACAGCCGTCACGGTGGTGGCGCATTCTCTGGCAAAGACCCGAGCAAAGTCGACCGCAGTGCCGCGTATGCTGCTCGTTGGGTCGCCAAGCACATCGTGAAGGCAGGCCTTGCGAAGAAATGCGAGGTGCAAGTCGCGTACGCCATCGGTGTGGCTGCTCCTGTCTCCCTCAGAGTCGATACCTTCGGCACAGGAAAGATCAGTGACCGAACCCTAGAGAAAGCCGTGAACACGGTCTTCGATCTCCGTCCTGCGTCCATCATCCGTGACCTACAACTCCTCCGTCCGCAGTATCGACAAGTCGCTTCCTACGGGCACATGGGCAGAGAAGACCTCGATGTCGAATGGGAGAAGTGCACGCGATTGGAGGAATTGCTGAACATGGCGAAGTAGATTCAACATCTACTTTTTAACCCAAAGTTGATTTCTCGAATTTTACATAGAAAATGATTGCATGATTCAATTAATATGTTTAAAATGCATTTATGACTACATTCAACTCAGCAGATAGTGCCTACACATATCGAGAAGCAGGCGGAGATCATGAAATAAAGTATGAACATGCTCTACGGAGAACGTACTACCACGCAATTCGTACAGCAAGTAGTGATAAAGCACTACTTGAAACTGGCTTACACATTGAAGACGCTGCAGACCAAAATAGACAGGAACATTTAAGTCAGAAAAATTGTTTATTTCTTTTACGTGTAGTAAACAGAAAGGCACAAGAATTATTGAATAAAACTCAACTAAGCAATCCTGAATATAAAAAACTTCCTGGTTTCGATAGACTAGAAAAAATGGCAGATGCTTTACAAGCAAAATTATTCCCAGAAAATACGTCAGGACCAAAAGAAGCTTAAAAACACATTACCGATCCAAAACTCGTTGCCTAATTATTGTAAAAAATTATCTCAACTTCCTATCCTCACCCCCGGATAGTAGTACTGCAGGATCTGTTCGGCAGATTTGCCTTCCTTCGCTTGCCCCAGGGCTCCACAGCCACTCATCCCCACTCCGTGTCCTCGCATAGGGAGACCCTTACACCAGGGGTCATCTTTGCTCTGCAAAATCTCTGACGCGGGGAAATTTTTCCATCCTGCTTCACTTGGGCTTCGTGTCCTACCATCATCAGAACTAAAGTATGGAGGCTTGATGAGGCTACCCTGGTACGTCATCACCTGACCCGCTGAACTCTTCACCGCACGGAACCACTCGGGATTGTTCGCCGTGAAGGTGGTGCCAACGTACGACTGAAAAACGGCAGGGGAATCTGAGCCGTCGTAGGGTTTGCCCGGGAACTTCCGATTCTCCGGCTTCATGTAGAAGGCTGCGTAGGTGCGCGCAGCGATGGCGAACGCTTTCTGCTTCTCGTAGGGCTCGGTGTCGGGCTCTTCGGCAATTCCTGCCATGTAGTCTTCGAGCGATAGCTCATTGATGAGTGCCAGAGAACCATCGACGACCCTGCACTCGATCACGCCTCTGTACGTCCGATTGAAGCCGTTCACCCCCTGCACCGTGAGCATGTCTGAGCGCAGTGAGCGGAAGCGAATGACGCCGTCACTCATGACAGTGACACCGCGCTCATTGATAGTACAGAGACCGTTCTTGAGAACTATGGAATACGTCGTGCCGGGGTTTACGGGACGATCAGACATCATGCCTGCATCGACGAACGCGATGGAAGGAGCGGGGTCGATGCTGAGACGAATACGAATGGCGTTTGGAGGAGAAGATGAGGGAGGTGCGGAAGGTTGGGTAGGTAAGGTAGGTGTGGTAGGCGTGGAAGATGTACGAGATGCGGACGATGATGAACTTGTTTGGCGAGACTGCGGACGGACTCTGGATTCAATCTGTGTCGATTTTTTGGGTTCGGGCGTGCGAACAACCATCGCGGGATTGCCCGTGAAAGGATTAGTGAAATCACCACTCCGGGCCCTCCTGCCGAATGCCGAGAGATCGAAGCGCAGACCACCGATCTCCATCCAGAAGATCCCCGTGTCCATCGGAGCCTGCACGATGAGCTGGAAGGTCAGCGTCTCCTCTGCAGGGAGATCGTACGGTAGGAGAATGCCCGTGCGGACAGGGATCTGATCGACACCGTCATCGACCCAGAGCTTGATGCGCGGGTCAGACAAGCGAACATCGGCGACCTTCTTGCCCTCGTACGCTCCACCCTTGCCCGCCGTGTACGAGAAGCTGAGGCGCTGTTTGCCTCCTGGGTTCAGTGCGATCGATGTCCTGCCGATGTAACCGATGCCCTCAGCAACACGAGGAATATTCGCTTGCTGGACATCTCCCGAGGGGCGCGATGACGATGACGATGCTCCTCCACCTGGTACGACAGGAAACACGACCACGGCATCGAGTCTGCGCTCTAGAATATTCGTACGCATCTGCGGTAAGGCTCCGTAGAGCGTCGAGCCTGGGCAGGATGTACTCAGCACATCCCTATGACCGATGAGCGGGCTACTCTGCGTCTTGCCGTGGAACTGGAGCGAACGGCTGAGGTCAATGGAATACGTCTGAGCGAGATCGGCAACCAAGCGCTGGAGCGCCTTCGCCTGCGCTTGTGTCGGTTGTTCTACTTCGAAGTTCCCGAGGAGCACGATACCCATCGATCCGATGTTACTACAGTACGCGTGTCCACCGACGACGTACTTCCCTCCCTGGCGCCCCTCGTACACGCGCCCTGCTTCATCGATGATAAAGTTGTACCCGATATCCCCCCAGCCCTTGTTCTGCGCGTGATACTTGTAGAGCGCACGCACACGCTCAAAAGATGACCGCGTATCGCCGGTCACTTGGATGGCGGTGTGGTGCACCACGAGGAGTTTCACGGACTTGGAATACTGGATCGGCCAGCGGTACGTTTTGCCATTCGCATCTTTCTGCACCGTACGATCGACCTTGAATTCTTCAGGAAAAGCAGACTGCGCCGTCTGACAATCCTTCACGCGTTGATCGGTCTGACTACTCGCCGTGACACCATTGTCACCTCTATTCGCATCGCTAACAGATGCATCGTTCGAGCTCGATCCGTCGTACAAGAGATCGCTATCCGCACCCCATTCACTGCGAGAAATAATTGTGGAGGAACCGATCGTCGTCGTCGATGCCACTCGCCTTTGGAGAGGATCGTGTGACACGGTGATGGGATGAATATCGACCGACGATGTCACTCCATCGATTGCAAGCTTCGTAGTACCTTGTGGCACCATAATGAGCTCTGATTCTTCGCCCGGCGCACTGTCGCCATCATTCTCATAGGGTGTCCACGGTGACCACTGACCACCCGCGAACGTACGATAACGGAATGAAGATCCGTCCGCAGGGAGTCGCGCACTGAAGCCATCAATGGGATCCTCGAAGACTTGTTCGATGATCGGCGGAGGTGGTGTCGCAAAGGTCGGTGCCAACGGCAAGGCACTGCCAAGAAGAGCGAGGATCAGCGTGAGGGCAACTCTCGAAGAAACAGGCATGAGGTCCAAAGTATAACAAAGTGTCGGATGTATGACGAAGAAAGAAGGGAAAACATACAGAGAAAGAATTGTTTTCTCTATGGGAGCACGATGCTTCGTGCGGTCGACGATCATTACACTCTTGTCACACGCGGGAAGCATCCCGCTCCCTTTAAGATATAAGTTTTTCATACCTCTTCACCATCGTCTCGATACTGAACAATTTCCGCGCCGTCGCCCGCCCCTGCTCTCCAAGCACCTTCCTGAAGTTTGGCTCTAAGATGCGACGAATCGCATCTGCCAATGCGTGAGGCTCATTTGCTTCGACAATCAATGCATCCACTCCGTCCTTGAGGTATCCGGCGACTCCGCACGCATCGGTCACGATCACGGGAATACCGCGCATCATCGCTTCTGCGACAACTAATCCAAACGGATCATGCTCTCGTGACGGCAAGACTAAGACATCAATCGAAGCATAAAAATCGTCGAGTGACGACATTGATTTCCTGATGTGAATTCTCTCTCCTCCCATGCGTTCTGTGTCCTGATGAATCAGCGTGCGCAGATAGCCTTCATCTGAGCCTGTACCGATGATGTCGAGTGAGACTTCTGGAATATTTTCGAGAGCGTGCAAAAGAACATCAATGCCTTTCTCGGGGCTGAGGCGTGCGATGCAACCAAGACGAAGCGATGAGCTATGAGCGATAAGCTGTGAGCTACGAGAATTGTACGTATGTGGAGCAGGCACGCCATTCGGTATAGCGATGACTCTCGCAGGATCAAACCCCATCTCGATGTACATCCTCCGACTCAGCTCCGAGACACAGATGATCTCAGCATGTGCGCTCACCTTCTTCAGTGCGGGAAGCCACGGATTCATCGTGAGCCACCGACCAATGCGATCGTGCTCGATCCAGAAGACCTTGATGCCTTTCTCGTGCGCGTAATCCGTCAGCAGTAATTTCTCGGACAAGCTGAGCATGAAAATCGCATCGGGACGCTCTGGTAGTGCCTCAAACGCATCGATCAATGTCTTCTGCATTTTCTGCCTGCGCCAGAGAAAGCTCATCGCACTCCACTTGGTGACTGGTGGTGGACCGATGAGTAGCTTTGAGCTTTGAGCTTTGAGCGATGAGAATGCTGAAAGTACAACAGGGCAACTCCCGAGAAAGCCCACCGTGTGACCGTTCCTCTTGAGCCCTTCCGCAAGCCACATCGTCTGATTCTCCGCACCACCATGGGCAGACTCAAGAGGGAAGCGGGTGAAGAGAAGACGCATGAACGGAATGTAAAATTTATAATGTAAAATATAAAATTACTCACTACGATCAACGAACTTGAATTTTACATTTTACATTCTACATTATACATTCATAGACCATTCCTCTAGT
>CAZDQZ010000078.1:0-2299 GCA_964507835.1 uncultured Candidatus Peribacteria bacterium
CCGTATGCCCCTTCGTCACTTTTCTGAAGTACTGAAGGTCATCGGGCAGATGCCACGGGAGCGTGTTGTTCTTCCCGATCACATTATTGTCTGATACGGCGACGATGAGGGAGAGAGTCATAGTGCAAGTGTACCGAGAAAAAACGCGGGAAGCATCCCGCTCCCGTTCTCAAAATTATTTCTTGAATGGGAGCACGATGCTTCGTGCGGTCGACGATCTAAACAGCAATAGGGGCTTTAATTCCCGGCTCCGGCTCATACCCCTCAATCACGAAGTCCTCATATACGAAATCAAAAATACTCTTCCGCTCCGGATTCAACTTCAATGTCGGTAACTTCTTCGGCGTCCGCGAGAGCTGGAGCTTCGCCTGCTCGAGGTGATTCAGGTACAGATGCGCATCACCGATCGTGTGCACGAAATCCCCCACTTCAAGCCCCGTCACCTGCGCGATCATATGCGTGAGTAAAGCGTACGACGCAATATTGAATGGTACACCGAGGAAGATGTCCGCACTGCGTTGATAGAGTTGACATGAC
Source organism: uncultured Candidatus Peribacteria bacterium (assembly GCA_964507835.1). Lineage (GTDB taxonomy): Bacteria > Patescibacteriota > Gracilibacteria > Peribacterales > Peribacteraceae > CAZDQZ01. The sequence continues at coordinate 538 of CAZDQZ010000078.1, forward strand.
AATTTCCCGTCAACGACGAAGAATTGGAAGAGTGTGTGGCACGGCGGAAGCGCAACCTGATCAGCCTCTTTTGGATTCCATCCGCTTACAATCAAACGTCGACTGCTTGGATTTTTCTTGATCGTCTCGATGAGCACCGAGATCTGATCGACACCATCATTCTTGTATGACCCATCAGGATTCTTCGTCGCACCGAAATTACGCCATTGGTGCCCATAGATGGGACCCATATCCCCTTCGCTCCTGCCGAAGCGCGCGCACTGCTCAGTAGTTGCCCATTCGTCCCAGATTGTCACGCCATTGTCTTTGAGATACTGAACGTTCGTCTCGCCCTTCAAAAACCACAGAAGCTCGTGGAAGATCGACCGCGTGTGAAGCTTCTTCGTCGTGAGGAGCGGGAATCCTGCACTCAGGTCAAACCGCATCTGGTAACCGAAAACAGAGAGTGTACCCGTTCCGGTACGATCGGATTTCTTCGTGCCGTGATCGAGAACATGCTGGAGGAGATCCAAGTACTGCTTCATGCAATGAGTATAAAGCAGATGGACAACTCTCTCTACCTCATCAAGCTATGATCATGCGCTTGAACGGCGCTTTCTTCTGTCCTGCCTTCGGCGTCGCGGTTGCTGCGTACCGCCATGCCATCTCGAAAATCTGCTTCTGTGTCTCAGCGACCTCCTTGCTCTCGATGATGACGCCAAAGACATCTCGATCCGTCGATGTACCAGAGCCAAAGGAACAGATCGCTACTTTATGATCGTAGATATTGATCTCGTTCTTGAAGTCGAAATCCGACGCAGGCACCAAACGAATTTCACGCAATTTCTCACGATCTTCTCCATGGACTTTCCGTCCCGACGCATCATCAGGAGCGATGCCACGGAGGCGCACGCCACGTTTCACGCGTTCTCCCACGTATTCTTCGTCATACAGAGGCCAGAAACGACGGACAACCGCAGAGTTGGCGAAGTTCAGGATCTCTGAGTCGGCCGTCAGTGTATCTTCGTAGACGTGACGTACTCCCTCCATCCCCTCGAAGAAGCGTACGCGGGGCTTACGATACTTCGCCCCCTGTAGTGAACGTAGTTCTGGAAGTGCTCTGTCGAGTGCCTCTGCATTCTTTCGTGCCTCCAGTGCGATGTACTCCGGTGCTACCGGTGCGTACCACTTGGCACGCACTTTGCGCACCATCGTGAAGTAGCCCCTTTGCACGAGTTCCTCGAGCATGTTGTACGAGGTAATGCGATTGATCCCTGTTTCCTTGGCGTAATCAGACGCAGGAGCCGTACCCATCTTGAGGCCAGCAACGTAGAGCTTGGACTGCGCTGGATCTAAGCCGACTGATTCAAGGATGTGGAGAATATCTTTTGCCATAGGAACCTAGCATAGCAACATGTTCGTATTTTGAACAACAAACATAAGGCAATAGAAAAGTACTGAAGAATAATTCGATGACTAAAAGGCTCCGATACAGAATAAAATCATGATTTTTCATTGTTGTTAAAAATGTGAACACAAAATATACGGAGATAATTTTTCCTTGAGCTGTGTTTCTATATGCCGTAAAAATCGCCGTGATTTCCTCTGATCCTCTCCTCTCCTCTTCTACTTCCTCTCAACCTCATCCTATGACCTCCAAAGACGTTCTCGCCCTCAGTAAAAAGCACAAGTGCACCATTCTCGATCTCACCTTCGTCGATGTCCCCGGCACCCTCCATCATACGAGCAAGCCCATCCATGAGCTCGAGGACGTGCTCAAAGA
>CAZDQZ010000078.1:2399-5827 GCA_964507835.1 uncultured Candidatus Peribacteria bacterium
CGCCACAAAGAAGGCTACTTCCCCGCTTCGCCGTTCGACACAGGACAAGACCTGAGAGCAGAAATGGTGATGGAAATGGAGAAGGCAGGCATCGATATCGAGACGTTCCACCACGAAGTCGCCACCGGTGGACAAGCGGAGATCGACATGCGCTTCGATACGCTCCTTCGCATCGCCGATAAACTCATGCGCTACAAGTACATCACCCGCAACGTCGCCAAGCGCTACGGTAAATCCGTCACCTTCATGCCAAAGCCGATCTACGGAGACAACGGCTCCGGGATGCACACGCACCAGAGTCTCTGGAAGTCCGGCAAACCACTCTTCGCCGGCAAGGAGTATGCGGGCCTCAGTCAGATGGCTCTCTGGTACATGGGTGGCCTCCTGAAGCACGCCCAAGCTCTCTGTGCACTCTGCAACCCCACGACGAATAGCTACAAGCGTCTCGTCCCCGGCTTCGAGGCTCCGGTGAACTTCATCTACTCCGCTCGCAACCGTTCTGCTGCCATCAGAATCCCGATGTACTCCGAGAACCCGAAGGCGAAGCGTGTCGAACTGCGTTCACCGGATGCGACTGCCAATCCGTACGTGGCGTTCTCCGCGATGTTGCTCGCGGGGCTCGACGGCATCAAGCGTAAAATCAGCCCGGGCGCACCGACCGATGAAAATCTCTACCATATGTCCGCGGAGAAACTAGCGAAGATCCCACACGCTCCGGAGGACTTGAGTCAAGCACTGGATGCACTCGAAAAAGATCACCAATTCCTCCTCGACGGTGGCGTCTTCACGAAGAGCTACCTTGCAGACTTCATCGCGACGAAGAGAGACGAAGTCGCCGATGAGAGGAAGCGCCCCACCCCGAGCGAATTCTTCAAGTACTACGACGCATAAGTCAGCACGCATCGAAGCGTCACGCATCTGGGTAGAATCATGCGAGTCCAGATCACGAGCACTGATGAGATAGAAGGACTCGACAGCATCCTGCACGGAGAGGAAGTGTATGCGCTTTGATCCTCATCCCCGACCCTTCTCCGCTGCGGTGGAGAAGGGAGATACAAAGACGCGCGAAGTGTTGGGTGCCGAAGGCGGGTCCCGACGCTGGAGCGCCACCTCTAAGGGAAGGGTGAGCACACGAGAGGAACACCGTATAGGTGGCCCTTTCGTGCATTACCCCCCAAACGTGAACGCGAAGGCCTGCACGCCCTTACTCTTGAACTTCAAGATGAGCTCATGTTCACCGTACGCACCCTTGAAAATCTGATAGAGATCATGGTGATCAACGGTGAGCGTCTTCGTCATCTTTCCATCGATGTAGACATCAGCGGAGACTGGCTTCGCGCCGTCTTCAAGCCCAAGAACGAGATTGATCTCCCCTCCGGAGAACTTCATACGGATCTCGCCGGTATTGGATCGAAGCGTCTCGGATTCGTCATCGACCAATTGCCAATCACCGACCAGATAGTATTTGTTCAGAACGAGAGGAGTAGGCGCCTCGTACGAAACGACTGCACTCGTCGGCTCGCCCTGAGTATTCCCAAATGCCGGCCACGACCTGGAGCTCAAGTACGTTTCAGGAGTTACTCTTCCTCGCGGTTGCACTTGATTCTCGTTGCTTACCGCTTCTCGCTTATCGCTTACAGCTTGTACGCCTGCTTCTTCCAGCAAGCTCTCAATCGCCTTCGCCGTCTCTTCATAGCTCCCCTCACCGAAGTGCGTGTACCGAATGTACCCATTCGCATCGATCAAATACTTCGCCGGCCAGTAGTGGTTCGCAAATGCATTCCACGTGCCGAAGTCATTGTCCTGCGCGACGGGATAGGTAAGCCCGTGCTCACGGATGGCCATCGCAACATTCTTCTCGCTCTTCTCGAATGTGAACTCCGGTGTGTGGACACCGAGGAGAACGAACTTCCCCGAGTCTTTGAATGTATCCCAGTACCCCTGAATGTACGGCAGTGTCCTGATGCAGTTGATGCAACTGTACGTCCAGAAGTCGACGAGGACGACTTTGCCTTTCAGACTTTCGCGCGTGAACGGTGCAGAATTATGCCAGGGCCCAAGCCCAGTGAACTCCGGTGCGCGAGACAGTTTGGGGAGAGTGGTCATGGAGGAAGGAGATTGGGTAGGTAAGGTAGGTTGGGTAGGTGTGGCTACAAATAAACGCTCCTCAATGCGTGTGCCTATATCCCCAAACGATGTGTGATCGAGCAACCACACTTGGAATTTTTGAAATGCATTGAAGTAGAGCGCAAGTGCTGTAAGCATGAGCATGGCTCCTGATACTTTTTTAACGACACCTGTGTAGCGAGAGACTGCACGTACGGAATGAACTGCAGCCTGCCCGCCATAACCGATCGCAAGGAGGGGGAGAGACGTTCCAAGCGCGTAGGCAAGAAGAGCGAAGAATGCGCGAATCCCTGGCTCATCTCTCACAAGTGTGAGAGCGAAGCTGAGCGCAGGACCAGCGCATGGCACCCAGACCAAGCCGAGGGTGAGACCGACGATGAACGCTGAGAGGGGTGCATCGGCACCGAGTTCAGTCCTCGTCTTCATCTGTGCCCTGAGTCCAAGATTCTGAATCCACACACCAACGCGACCAGCGACAGCGACGATCCCGATACAAAGCACCATGGCGAAGACAACTGCGATCCATCCCTTCGAGACGAAAAATAGACCCCCCAAAAGAGCGAGGAGGAGAAGCACGCGTCGATCCGAGACCAAAAAGCCGATACCGAAGAGGAAGAGCAGGGCGTACGTCCCGAGGCGAATGTAATCAGCGACTTCGACGAACTGACGGAGGACAACGAGGAGGAGAAACGTAAACGCGATGAAGCTCACCACCATGCCCGCGATCGTCAGGAGTGGTCGTAGACGACTGCGACCTGCAATACTCACACCCAGCACGATCGGGAGCAGTGGAAGAATGCACGGCAGAAGAATAGTCAGGACACCGGCGAAGAAGAGAGCGAAGAAGAGTGACATCCTTAGGGTAGTAGACGTCCACGGGTGAGCATTACTTTCAAAGCATCTCTCGTCGGATGGAGCAGGCTCCCGACGCGTTCACCGTTTTTCCCAAGCAGGACGACGGTATCCTCGAAGAACACGATGTACGTGAGGAGTGCACCAGTCTCTGTCGTCGTATCCACACGGTACGTGGAGAGGAGCATGCCACCAGAACCGTACAATTCTCGAATGATCTCATCGGTCTTCTGCGAGAAAGGATCGCCATCCTTCGCGAAGAAGAGAACTGCCTGCTCATTCTTCCGTGGTCGATGCTCGCGATACGAAACGTACGCTGGAACCTCTATCGGCGTCGGTATCGACGCTGGCGTCGGTTCGACTGTCGTTGGCACTGTTCTTGAGCATCCTGTAAGGAGTAGACCAATGATCGAGAGAGCGATGACGAAGCGCATGAGGAGAGTATACAG
>CAZDQZ010000079.1:0-2743 GCA_964507835.1 uncultured Candidatus Peribacteria bacterium
AGCTCTCTGGCGGAGAGATGACACGCGTTTCCCTTGCACGCGCCATGGTGAATCAACCAAGCATTCTCCTTGCTGATGAACCGACCGGCAACATCGATCCAGACCAATCACGAGAGATCCTCGAGATTCTGCGTCAGATCAATGCCGAGGGGACGACAGTGATTCTCGCCACACACGATAAGCTCGTCGTCGATGCACTCGGCGTCCGTGTCATTCGGTTGGAAGTCGGTCGCATCGTCCGTGATTCCATCGGTGACTATGATCATGCGACGATCGTGCCAACAGCGCTTACTCCAGAACCAGTTCCTTCATCTGCTGAACAAATCTCTGTCGTCGAAGAGGAGCCATCGTCTGTTGGTACGACGGACGATGAACTCAAAGAATCAACACCACTCACTCCACCTGTTCCACAGTCTCTGAAGGGACGACCGACGATTCGTGGTCTTCCGATGCAGGGGCGTTACGTTCCGAAGTCCCCAGCGAAGAAAGATGATGTAGAGCCGAAGATTCCACCGTCACGCGTGTCGAAGAAGCCGGAGGATGATTCATCATCTTTTCTGAAGGGATCGATCAAGCCGGTGAGGGAGGAGTGATCGTAGAGTTGTGCGTGATACGATTGTTCCTTCTTTGGTTTGCAGAGCATGATTGTTCTTCCACTTTTCTAAGCAACAAACAGATCTCATAGACATTTTCTCTTTCCACTTTTTTTAGAAAAAAGTGGAGAAAAAATCGTCGCTTGTGCTCATCTCCTGCGGTTCTTTCCGCTTGTAGTCGGCAACGTGCCAACTCCTCGCCCGCCCCCGCGGGCTCGTCAAACAGTGCACGTTGCATTTCGATCGTTTCACGAAGAACCGCAACGGAGACTCGCAAGGCGACAAACGAAGGTTAGAAAAAATTCAAGGAATTTTATAAAAGCATCTAAAGGGGTGGGCGCGACAGGTGGTGGGGGCGTGCGGGGGGCCTGAGTCCCGCCTCAGCGGGACGAAGTCATTGGCGCGCAGCGTTTTCTTGGTTACTTCTTTGTCGCGACAAAGAAGTAACACTCGTCTTGTAGGACCGGCGAGTTCTCGCGCATATGTTTCTTTGGTCACTTTCTTTGCGCCAAAGAAAGTGACAATATCCATCGCAACTCTGCGGGATATGCTCGCTCGAACACGCGTTTTTCTCATTCTTGCTCATCAATAGAAAGAAATCCCTACCATCTCACCTTCCCCTTCATCACCACATCCTGCTTCCCACCACCCTTGATCACGCCAATCGGGTAACAGGGGGTCTGGTGCTTCTCCATATGTCCAGTGATGCTCTCGACTGCTTCTGGAGAGACGACCATCGTCAGTCCACACCCAAGGTTGAACGTTTTGATCATATCGGCTTCATCATTCCCGGATTCTTCTTTGATGAAAGAGAAGATGGGTAACACGTTGATTGCTTCTGCATTGATCTCCGCATGTGTTCCAGCTGGCAGAATTCTATTGAGATTCCCAGGGATGCCACCTCCTGTGATATGCGCGAGGCCGTGGAGAGCCGGATTCTTGAAGAGATCCTTGAGCGCGCTGAAATAACAACGATGTGGCTCCAGGATGAGGTCGAGGAATGTTTTTCCTCCGATTTTTCTATCGACGATCATCGGGTCTTCTTTCATGAGTGCGCGGACGAGCGTGTAGCCATTTGTGTGTAGTCCGCTACTTTCGAGCGCCAGAACGATGTCACCCGGTTTGATCGCCGATCCATCGATGATCGCATCTTTCTCGACGACACCGATGCAACTGCTTCCAAGAACGTACGTGCCGGCTTCGAGTGTGCCTGGTTGCTCACTCGTTTCTCCGCCTGTGAGGACGCATCCTTGGGTCTTACAAGCCTCTGCGATGTACTTCACGAGATCAGCAATGACATCTTTCTCCATTTTTCCACAGACGATGAGGTCTTGGATGAAGAGAGGAGTAGCACCCATCACGATGACATCGTTGATGAGGTGATTGATCATGTCATAGCAAATGCCTTTCACGCGCTTGTATTTGAAGGCGAGGAGCTGTTTACTGCCCGGTTCTTCTGTCTTGCAGACGAGGACAGGATGCTTGTAGCCAGGGAACGCGCCATCGCAGAGCGAAGCGAAGGCTCCGACTTTGTTCAGCACGAGCGCATTATCTGTCTTCAGTTCTTCTGCGAACTTCTTCTTCGTCGCATCGGCAGTAGCGATGTCGACACCGGCGGATGAGTAGGAGATCTTTTTCATGTGGCTAGGATAGCAGAGGATGAGGGAAGATAAGAAATTGAAGAAAAATAGGAAATCAAGGAAAGAGGGATCTTTGTATTCTTTGATTTCTTATATTTCCTCTGTTTCCTTTCTGCCGTACAATTGTTCAGTCATGGACCATTGTCTCTGCGTCTGCGAACTCCTGAAGGCTGCTGCATCTGTCTCCGAGCGAAAGCTCAACGAGGCGCTTTCGACTCTTGACGTGAGCCACTGCCAGGCACAGATTCTGCTGAAAATTTCGGAAGATGCTGTATCGATGTCAGCCCTCAGTAAGGTGCTCTGTTGTCATAAGAGCAACGTAACGCAAGTCGTCGATGGACTCGTCGAGAAGGGTCTCGTCGTGCGATCGATGTCACAGAAAGATCGTCGTGCGTGCGTCCTCACGCTGACGACCAAAGGGAAAAAAGCAATGCAGGGCATCGATCATGCTCTGAAGAATCAGGCAACGCAGTGCATGAAGGTCTTTACTCCGGAGGAGAAGCAGATGCT
>CAZDQZ010000079.1:2843-5415 GCA_964507835.1 uncultured Candidatus Peribacteria bacterium
GTCTCGCGCCTACCGCCGATCGGTACCGTAAATTTCAGCGTGAAGAGCACGCCACTGTCGGCGATATCGACGTGGACATCAGGCGGAACTACCTCCCATGACGTATAGAAGAGTGCCGTGCGCTTCTTCTGTTGCTTGTTGGCAAGGTCGACGTAGCGACCTGTTTCTTCCGTCAAAATATCATGCAGTATTTTTTCCGCAGATTTCCAATCGCTCTCGTAGGTGACTGTTACCTTCATCTCCACGCTCATGTAATCCGATGTTGTGTGATAGTTCAGCACGAATTCCCTGAGTATCTGTGAATTGGGGATGACAAGAACGTTGCCAGTGCGCTCGTGTGCGTTGAATGCTCCCGCGACACTGACCTCAAGCATCATGGTGCGGAGGAGACCAATATCGATCACGTCTCCCGTGTGAACACCGATCGCGACACGATCACCGAGAGTGAAGAGCCTGCGTTGGAGGATGATCATCCAGCCAACGACGTCCTTCACCACATCCTGGAGCGCAACAGCGATACCCGCACCGACGATGGCGAGCGATGCCAGAACTCCCGGATGTTCTGAGAGGAGCTTGCCAATCATGAAGACAATCGCGATTGTGTAGATCGACGCTGAGACCACTTTGGCGACAATGTAGCGTCGACCTTTATCGGCGATGCGTTTGACGATTCTCCGTCGAATAACACGGTCGATAATGACAGCGATGATGATGATGAGAACATAGAAGAGTACCCCAAAGAGTCCGCTGAATTGTTCCCAGCGTTGATCACTCGTCAGCTTGCCTAAGCGATCACGCTGGAGTGTCAGTCCAGCTTCCAGAGCGTTGATCCTTTCTTCGAGGATCGCCTTCTTTGCCTTGAGCTCGGGGTAGGATTTCGTTGTTTGCAGATCATCGATAGCACCAGTTCCCGACAGTGTTTCTCTGTAGTACTTTTGTTCTTCATCAGCGAGAAGATCGATATCGACTGTGCGATCACGCAGGTGTTCTTCGAGCGTTGAGACGATGAGACGTTGACGATCAATGGCTTTCGGCAGGGCGATCTGATCTGCGGTTGATTCTTCTTTCGTCGCCGGCTCGACGATACTCTTCACTTCTTTGTCTGCTTGCGTTCGTATTTTGGCTCTCTCTTCTGTGATGCGTTTCTCGACGTACGCGTCGGGCTGACTTCGTCTCTCCTGTGCTTGGTAGAGTTGGATGAGAACGCGTTCATCGTACACGGGGCTCTGCTGAGCCATCGCTGGCAGTGCGAAGCTGAGAAGAGGAAGGGAAGCGATGCTGAGGATCAGGCGTTTCATTGGTTTTGAGTATACCAATTCTTCCGAGTATGAGACGAAAAAGAGGATGAGAGGATGAGAGGAATATGTTTCCTCGTACTCTCTCATCCTCTTGTCTTCTTACTTTTCTACTCCTTTCATCTTTACCCCAAGATCCCTGCTCCGTAGAGACTGACTGTGAGCACAGCGACGATAGACATCAGCTTCACGAGGATATTGAGCGATGGACCGGACGTGTCCTTGAATGGATCACCGACTGTGTCACCCGTGACGGCTGCCTTGTGAGCATCAGAGCCTTTGCCACCGAGCATACCTGTCTCGATGTACTTCTTGGCGTTGTCCCATGCTCCACCAGAGTTGGACATCGATGTTCCCATCATCATGGCACTGACGAGAGTACCAGCGAGGAGTCCACCGAGAGCTTCTTTACCAAGGAGGAGACCGACGACGACAGGAGAACAGATGGCGAGCAGTCCTGGGACAATCATTTCACGGATTGCTGCCGCTGTAGCGATAGCGACACACGTGGCTGGATCACCTTCTGCTGTTCCCTCCATGAGACCTTTGATCTCGCGGAATTGCCTACGGACTTCCTCGATGATGGTGATCGCAGCGCGACCGACAGCGCGCATCGTCATAGACGAGAAGAGGAAGGGGATCATGCCTCCGAGGAGAAGGCCGATGAGAGTCGTGGGGCGAGTGACGTCGATGACATCGATGTGTGCGGCTTCCTTGAAAGCACCGAAGAGAGCGAGACACATGAATCCTGCGACACCGATGGCGAAACCCTTGCCGATCGCAGCTGTCGTGTTTCCTGCGGAATCGAGAGCGTCTGTCGTCTCTCGGACTTCCTTGGGGAGTTTGCTCATCTCGGCGATACCACCGGCGTTATCGGCAACAGGACCGAAGGCGTCGATGGCGAGTGTCATGCCGAGGGTTGTCAGCATGCCCACAGCACCGATACCGATGCCGTACATGCCAGCCTGAGCGAATGCGATACCGATGGCTGTCACGATGACGAGGGTAGGCAGGAGTGTCGATGCGTAACCGAGAGCGAGACCCTGGATCAGCACAGTTGCTGCACCAGTCTTCGATGAATCAGCGAGCACGCGAACGGGCTTGTAGGAGTGAGACGTGTAGTACTCCGTGATGAGACCGACGAGCACACCAGCGATGAGACCTGCTGTCGTCGCGTAGAACACACCCATAGCGACCTCGACAGGGAGAGAGTATTTCGCAATGACGAAGGCGCCGATCGTTGCGAGGACAGAAGCGACGACCATGCCGAACTTGAG
>CAZDQZ010000080.1:0-5271 GCA_964507835.1 uncultured Candidatus Peribacteria bacterium
GGGAAGATCTCATTCCTCCGAATATACACAGCGATGAGCAGAATCATACCAAACAACACCAATCGCAGTGGACCGACAAAGCCAGGACTGAGTGGGAGAAAACGTAAGCCTTCTTTGAGAATAGTCAGTAGCACGAGAGAAAGCGTCACACCGAGCACACTCCCCGGCTTACCAGCGACGATGCACATGATGTAGAAAACTAAGGCATGAAAACCGTAATCGTTTGGATGAAGCAAGCTAATGTACTGCGGGAAAAAAATAGTACTAAGAACAGTGCCAATTCCCAGAATAAGAAAAGCTTGCACGTAGACATACCCTCGACTGAGGCCAAGAGACTCTGCATGCACTCGATTCTCCGCAAGGGCTACCAGTGCGCGTCCCAATGATGATCGATCAACGCGCATCATGAAAAGAATCCAAAGAATCGCGACGATCACGGTGACGATCGCAAATGATTCCATCGACTGCATCCCCGTCATACGAGGAATCTGCGCAATCCCTAGCGCACCGCGTGTCAGTGAAGTCCAATTGAGGATAACGGCGATTGCTCCGAGATGACACGCAAGCGTGAGAATACCAAAAGCGTCCGCATCGAGTCTGAGAGCAAGCCAAGCGAAGAACAGAGAGAAAATACAAGCAACGAAAATTGCAACAGCAATACCCATCAAAAAGCTATTGGCCTCTTTCTGAGTCAGATACAACGCATACGCCACAATAACACTCAGCCCTGTAGGACCGAAGTGCAAAATCTTGCCACGTCCAAACACGAAATTGTACCCAAGAGTAACGGGGATAAACATCGCACTCGTGATGATCAGATGAAGAATGTAGGTCATGCTGAACGAAGTTTGGAACCGAATAGGCCTTCGGGCTTATAGAGAAGAAAGATAATAATGACGAGGAGTGCAACGGAACCCTGGTACCCTGCAGGTATGTAGTAGCCAAAGAATGGAATTCCTACAGCGAACTGCTCCAGAAATGCGATGGCGTAGGCACAGAGAATCGTTCCCTTGAGACTCTTCTTCCCTCCAGCAATGAGTGCCGCATACGCTTTGATCGTGATTGCAAAGCCGAGCGTCGGTGTCAGATTCTGATCGATACCAAGATAGATGCCACCAAAGCCAGCGAGCACACCGCTACAGAGAAAGACGACACGATGAAGAATGCGCGTATTGATCCCGAGGCTCTCTGCAGCCTCCGAATGCTCTACGGTGGCCCTCACCCTCCGACCGAGCGAACTACGAGCGAGGAATATCGCAAGGAGAGCAAGAAAAGAAGCTGTCGAGAGGACAAGCACGAGTTGCTCAAGACTAAAACGGACAGAACCAATATCAAAGAACTGCTTCGTCCCCGCGATGATGCTCCGTGGATACTCATGGAAGAGCATCAGGAGTACGCCATCGAGGATGATGCTCATCGCGATCGTCGTCACGAGAGGAAGAAAATTGTGTCGTCGATAGAATGGCGCAACGGATAGCTCAAAAATAATTATTGTGAGAATTCCTCCACATGTCACTCCTCCAAGGACGCTTAGGAGAAATGGTAGCTCCAGGCTCCGATGAAGCCACCACGTCATATAGCCTGTGAAGAGTGCTATTTGACCGAGGGAAAAATTGAAGAACCCTAGAAGCCCATACACAAACGCTAGTCCGCTCGCGAGCAACGCTGCGAACGAACCGGCGATGAGTCCATTGATAATGAGTTGCATTACTCAAGGGGAATCGGCTTCACCGTGAACGTCTTCCCTGCCTTAAATTCCTTAAGAACGAAAGGAACGCCGACAACATCACCATTCTGATCGAAATGGATGTCACCGATCACGCCTTTGTAGCTCTTGAGTGCGTGGAGAGCATCACGGATGGCTGTGCCATCAGTGCCAACACTCGCAATCGTCTGCAAAATCAAGCCTGCTGCATCGTAGGAGTGAGCTGCGAACGCAATGCTGGATTGCACTTTGCCATACTTCGCTAGGAAATCCTTCTCAAATGTCGTACCCTCGCCTGATGTCTTCACGGTTACGAGTTGCAAACCTTCAGCAGCAGACTTGGCGATCTCGCCAAGCGTCGATGAATCAGCAACTTCATGGGTAAGGATCGGTTGCTTGAAGCCGGCATCTCGGTACTGCTGGATAAGAGACGCCATCGAAGCATCGCCATTCGTATTGGGGTAGAAGACATCGAACTCTGTCTTCTTCATCTTCTCAAGGAGTGAACGGAAATCCTTCGTACCTGGTTCGACGGTCTCATCGAAGACAATCGTAGAATCGCCTACATCACGTTTCATTCCTGCAATAATCGCTTGGCAGAAATCTGTATTTTCGCTGATCATTGCGACCTTCTTGAACCCCTTCTCAGCGATCACCTTGGCTGTGGCGACAGTCTTCAAGGCATCACTGGGGTAATTGCGGAAAATGTATGTACCTGCCTTCGTGACATCCGGACTGGAGCTTCCTGGGGAAAGTACCACCACCTTTCCAGCTTCTGCGATCGGCGCAATGGCAAGCGTCTCGCTACTGCAGAGGCCACCGATAATCGCCGTGACGTTATCGACATTCACGAGTTTCTGCGCAGCACTCGCTGCATCAGAGCCATTACATCGCCCATCTTCAACGACTAATTCGACCTGCATACCCTGCACTCCACCCTTCGCATTCACTTCATCGACCGCCATCTTGATGCCATTGAGTTGATCGATACCAAGTGATGCAGCATCACCCGTAATTGGCATAATCACGCCGATTTTTACAGTATCTGCGCCCTGACTGCACGCCGAAAGCGTTAGAGCTACGAGAGATAAAAGGATAAGTGTGCGCTTCATAGGAAGTGGGGGGGATGTCAGAGAAAGAATATGTCGAGAGAGGGAGAGAGGCAAGAAGTGATGGCAGGAAAGTGAGGGGAAGGCAGGAAAGGCAGAAAGGTTCGAAGGAGTATAGCAATCTACCTTCCTGCCTTTCCTGCCCTCTCATACTTTTCTGCCCTCTATTCTGTGGGATCCGCACCAAAATACAGCTCCTTCAACTTCTTGTTTCCTCGCACCTCATCCGGCTTGCCCTCTAGCGCAACTTCACCGACATCGAGGACGATCACACGATCACAAATTTTCTGGATGAACGGTAGATCATGCTCGATGATAATCACGGTCTTGCCTGCCTTCTTGAGCTGTTGAATCAGATCCGCCACCTGGCTCGTCATCTTGGGCGATACTCCGGCGGTCGGCTCATCGAGAAGGAAAAGCTCCTTGCCCGAGCTCAAGGTACGTGCGATCTCGAGGAGGCGCATCTGTCCACCGGACAAACTACTCGCCTTCTTCTCCGCGTGGGCTTCCAAGCCAACCATCTTGAGCGTTTCCTTCACAGCCTTCTTGAGATCCCCAATCACGAGTCGCTGTTCCTTCGGAAGTGATTCGAGTGCGACAAGAACATTCTCAAAAAGCGTCATCTCACGAAAGATCCCGAAGTTCTGGAAGACGCGTCCGATCCCGATTCTGGATCTCTCGGTAGCTGACATCGTCGTAATATCTGCGCCTTTGTAGTGAATACTGCCTTTGGTGGGTTTCAAGAAGCCAGAGAGCACATTGAAGAGTGTCGTCTTCCCTGAACCATTCGGCCCGATCAATCCGACGACTTCGCCCTCAGCAATATCCGCACGTATCCCGTGGAGGATGCGCTGTCCGCCGATAGTGAGCGAGAGCTCGCGGGTGGTGAGGAGGGGCATAGGGGAAGAATAATCAATTCTGCTGAAGAAGACTAGCGACTTGCCCCCGTAGAGATTCTGAAATTACATTGAATCTCAAAAAAATCTCTAGTTTTTTTCTCGATTTCTCTCGCTCCTCATCTTCATTGCTTCTAGCAATACTAAGAAGCATTGATGTCATGGCGTCATACATTCTAGTTTTTAAAGCAATCAACGCAGGCGCCCATTCATTCTTTCCCCAGGGAACAACAGTGCCTTTTTGCCTCATCGAATGCGTTAATCGCTGACTCCATAAATCGGACACACCACTAAAAGCGCGATCAGCAGAGTCAAATGTTGGTACCGATGTACTGCTAGCCATAGATTCAAGGCTCTCTACACCGCCTTCGAGAGAAGTTACGTCCAATGCAGTCATAAAAAATCTCCGCCGTTTGAGCGGATGGGGAAGGGTTCACAGATCAACACCTACCTCCGCTCGAGAGCAGAAATAATAATGGTGCCGATTGTCTCTAAACCGAAATACATTATGCGTACTGTAAAAATGATGTGAAGCAGTGTCAAGAAACGAGATGAAAATAATAACTTTTTGGCTTCTAGAGCCATTTAAATACAAAATCTTCAGATAATAATGGCCAGAAAAGCAGAATGGGCGGTGACGCGCCACGGGGGGTGAAGGGGAAGGCCTTGTCTGCCCCGCAGGGCAGATATTGTCGAAACCGATGACGCCGAAGCCTTGGAGGCGTCAGCGGTGAGACACAAGGCCGTTCTGGAGGCAGTTGGCGCGCCGGCGTTTTGGCTCCACCTTTGTCGCCGGACAAAGGTGGAAAAAGTTAAGAAAATACACACGCTATACTCCCCTCATACCCACCCAATTCCTCTCCTCCCCCCTCGGCATTCTGCAGGTCGAATCGAACGGAAAAGCAATCACAGATGTCATGTTCACGAACAAAAAATCTGCAAACACACCCGATGCGCTCACGAAGACATGTGCAAAGGAAATCGAAGAATACTGTGCAGGAAAACGCAAAACATTCACTGTGCCCATCTCTGCATCAGGTACTGCGTTTCAAAAAAGCGTCTGGAAAGAAATGTTGAAGATTCCTTACGGAGAAACGAAGTCCTACGCAGAGATCGCGAAGTGCATCCAGAAACCAAAGGCAGTCCGTGCGGTTGGTACGGCGTGTGGAGCGAATCCGATCGTCATCCTCATCCCCTGCCACAGAATTCTGGGGACAACGGGGCTTGGCGGATATAGCGGAGGATTAGAGAAGAAGAAAAAATTACTGAAAATAGAGAGTGGCAATGAAGCTTCAGTTGTATCTATGTCATAACCAACCTCACCGTCGCCTTGAAATTTTTCCGTCGCAGTTTCCAGAGAACGGAGCGTAAAAAATTGCACTGTTTGACCCAGCACCCTTCCAAAGTTCAATATACTCAATTCTGCACACAGATAATTGCATAGAAAATGCAGAAGGGTGCTGGGGAGTTTGCAATTTTTAGCGTAGTGAACTAACGAAACTGCAAGAAAAATTTCAGAGCGACTGTTTTTTGCTCCACTTTTTTGCGTCAAAAAAGTGGA
>CAZDQZ010000081.1:0-5234 GCA_964507835.1 uncultured Candidatus Peribacteria bacterium
GCATCCGCGGGATCAATGTGACGCTTGGACTAGAGATGAATTTTTAAGATGGTGGGCAATACAAGATTCGAACTTGTGACCTCCACAATGTCAATGTGGCGCTCTAACCAGCTGAGCTAATTGCCCTATCAATCGTTCAACTAGACTACGGAAAAGACAAACAAAGGTCAATCCCCGATGAAGGAGTAGAGAGGACAGACGCGCCCACGGAGGGGCGCTCCGTTGACTATAGAAAATCCTCTTGAGGAGCAGCCCTCCGTGGCTGCGTTGCTTGAGTCTTCACTAGAAAAAATCAAGGAATAAAAAAGAAATGTCAGCAACTGTTCCACCACCTAATGGAACCTCTTTCTCATCAGAAATAAGCCAAAGAAATACACTGAGCAAAAAGAAATCTCAGGGGCACCACAGACACGAAGAAAAAACCAAGAGACACTATGATCCATGCCTCCTCGCCTCCTCGATCTCCTCTTCCCCTCTACATCTCTGCTCGGTAGTGACGATGGTCCCATCTCCGAGAAAGAACGTGCGCTGATCCGCCAGCGGATGATGCCACTCCTCGTCGATGAGAAGATGCTACACACAATGAAAATGCCAGCACTCGAAGCCGTTGTGGCGGCAAGCAAGTACGATAGTAATCCTGTTCTCAAAAAAGCAATTCTCACGTTCAAGTATCACCGAATCTCCACGCTCAAAAGTGACCTCGGAGAATGGATGAACTCAGCGATCACAGGACTCCTCCTCCCTCCGCTGTGTGACGAATTTCGCAGAACCGCATCACCAAAACCAGTCCTCTGCCCCGTGCCTCTACATTGGACACGGAAATTCTGGCGAGGGTTCAATCAAGCAGAACTCCTCGCACGGTACGTCGGCAAAGTGCGTGGGTGGCCGGTAGAAGAACTCTTGAAGCGAACACGACCAACAGGTCACCAAGCTCGGCGGAATCGTAGCGAACGACTGACCGCTCTGAAGAACGCCTTCACCTTTGTTGGTCAGACTCCACCCACCTGGGTGGTCCTCATCGATGACATCTGCACGACAGGCTCGACACTGCATGAATGCGCTCTAGCACTGAAGAAAGCGGGCGTGAAACATGTCTCGGCGCTCGTGGTGGCGTATGGATAAAAGATATTGTCATACTTTTCTATTGTCATATTGACAGCAAGCACGCTCCAATCTGATTCCAAGTAACAATATATCAATATAACAATATAGCAATTACACAAGTTCTCTCGAAGGCAAAAAAGTCGTTTTTGCGCTATAATAACCAGATTTATGAACACAAACACAGAACCAATCTTGGCGTGGAACGCGCCAGCGAGAGTGACCCATGAACGGTCCGATCGCTGGTATCTCATCGGTGGTCTGCTCTGTCTCACGGCTGTCATGTACGGCGTCATCAGCGGGAGCTGGAGCCTGAGTGTCACCTTCGGGATGATCGGAGGGCTGTACTACCTCACGCGCAATGAGAAGCACCCTGATCACACGATCAGCATCCGCGAGATGGGCGTGGAATACGATGGATCGTTCCGCTCCTGGGGCGACTACAAGGAATTCTGGATCCTCCGAGGTGACGGCTACCACGAGCTCCACATCAGCACGTCGAAGTTCCTGCGTCCCGACATCGTGATCCAGACGGGCGAGATCGACCCACACGCAATCCGCGACACCATCGCGCAGTTCTTGCCAATGACAGACCAAAAAAAAGAAAGATTACTTGACGCCTTTATTCGTTTCTGTAAACTATAGATGCTGATCTGGAAACAGACTGCGCGCTTTGCACCTCACCACTCTCCCTCCCGGGAGCAGAGGGAACTTCTGCGTGTAGCGAAAAATATCGTCAGCAACCCAAGTGCAGAAGCAGATGCAATGATCGATGTCTCGCAGTCGAGCAGAGATCGAGTGAGCGCGATCCAGAATGTGACGAGACAGAAAATTGCGATGCTCACGGATCTAGCGAAGATCAATCTCGATAGCCCGGAGTATAGCGACAACAAAGTATCCGACTTCGTACGCGATCATAGCGATTTTCTACAGTCATACTTTAGGAACGTCATGAAGAGAGAGTTCAATGAAAAAGATTGGATGCACGCAGGTTTCATCGAATCCCTGCGCTCGATCTTTGCAACAGATATTAGGGAGCTCGAGAAGCGTGACCTGTCAAAATACGGTCCATCATTCGAAGGATGCACGACAAATGATGCGTATTTCGTCCGTTGCTACATGCGCGACACGAATCGATGGGATGCAAACCGTCAGATCACAGACCAGGAAGTTGAGAATTTTAGAAAAGGCCACTACGTACCGAATGTGTACATCGATGCGACAGGCAACATTCGACTGAATTTGTCTGATGAAAACTTCAACTACCCAAAACTCCTAGCCAAAATGCGGAAAGGTGACCCTAATATTGATGAAGCAAAGGTTCTGGAGATCGTCGAACGCAACAGAGAGCGTGCCGTGGTGCACGAGCTTGCACACTACGCGCTAAGCATCGAGACCGAGAATGGTGATTATGCAAAGAATATCACGGAGAGGATGCGCACAGCGTTATCGGTACGGAAGCTGAGTGATCATCCTCTCTGGAACAAAGTCGCAACAAGCGTGCGCGACGCCTTCGATGGAAAGATGACAGGCCAAAAAGACATCGACATATTGCATGAAGCGATCGCGATTTCGATGGCGGGCAAGCGAAGAAAGTACGACAAGAGTGACCCGCGACAGCAAGTACAGAGCTCACTGCAAACACTCATCAGTGCCTGTGCAGAGAAGAATCCAGAGATTGTCACGATGCTGACAACCATCGATACATCCGTAGAAAAATTCATGGATGGCGACGGTACAAGGCAGAGTCAGTACGAAGCGGTCGTACAAAACATGAACGCGCAAATGAACGAGGAAGATGATAATAAGCAATTGAATGCAAACCTACGAGACAGAGGGATCCAGACGAGTCGCTACAATCCCGATGGAACAGTGCGAACTGGAGCTCCAGAGAAAGATCCAGACGCCGAGATGAAAGCAAAAATGAAGGCCGGTGCAGAGGACGAACAGAAGAAACTGAATGACCCCAATAAAATCCTGCAAAAGATTGGTGAAATCGAAAAAAACTATATGCACCTCATCGAACATCGTGAGGGAATCCTTGCGAAGATTCCCGCCGAGAACCGTCATGATGAAGAGCTTGCACTTGATACGATGATCGACATGGTAGGAAGGGACATGGGTGACATCGCAAGCGTGAAAAATGATATCGAGAAACTGATGGATTGGGGCCATTTGTCTCCAGAAGCAAAAAATTATCTCATACAAAAGTGGGGCTGGGAGAACAAGGGTCAGTACTCCAGTGCGATGAATGCAAGTAGCATCACAACACTTGATTCCGCGTACGCAAACGACATCAATAAACAGTATGGCTTCTTTTCCGAAGCAATTGCTGACTGTGCACAATTCGATTCGATCATTGCAGTAGTAAAAAAACTAAATGAAAACCAAGCACAATACGATGACGAAGTGCGTCGAGCAGAAATACAGGGTGAATACAAAAAAAATAGTCTGCTTGGGCAGTTCTACAAAGATTACATCGGCCGAGAGAGTGGAGTGAAGTGGTTGAGCTGGTACGACATCGTAAAAATCTACGGCATCTACAAAGACGCCATTATGGAGAAATATCACTCAGGGCAAAAAATGCGTACGTATGATGCAGCAAAAGAATGGAATATTTGGAAGCCTCTTCAGCCTGATCTCGATAAACAAGCACGAAGCGCTAATGACGAAGAAACACATTCATACATGGAATTCTTAGAAAAAGAGGGGTTCACGTATGATCAGCTCTTCACAGATACAAATTGCGAGCTTGAGAAAAACAAACTCAACGTCAACCGCGCAAAAGCCATCATCGATTATGCTGCGAAACACGCATGGCTCTATACCCTCGATCGCTTCAACGGTCACGATGTCTATGGCTTAGACTACGCAGGAATTTGGGGACCGAAAACGTTTGAGGAGCTCGTCGAACATAACAACGCAGCACAAGACGAGGAAAGCGGAAAAGGCTACTCACGCGTTAATAACTATCCGAATATCCCCATGATCGTCGATGATATGATCGAAGCCCTAGAAGTGAAAAATCTCTGGCAAGTGCACGGGATGATGAAACGCCTCCAGGAGAAGGCGAAGCTTGCTGAAAGTAACACCTGGGCTGTGGCAACTCTGATGCGCGCGATGCGCAGGCACCCCGAGATCCTCGAAATCATGGACATCGGTATGCTCGATAAAATTGGCGGACTTGGCATCACGCAATCTGCATGGTCCATGACACTGTACAAATCTCAACGTTCTTCAATCCTTGAGATGAAAAATGAAGTACAAAAATACACAAAACGAGAAGATAAAATTGCTGCTGCAAACAAATACATCATGAGTGATAAAGTCGAAGATAATTTCATTGCCCGAGTCATTGACGAAATTGAAAGCAAGTTACCAACATATCTCTTTGATAAACAAAGACATAGTCACCTCACCAAACAACACGAAACTGACTACAGAGATGTAGACAGAGAGATTGCAAAAGTATTAGCTGGACAGACAGTGCTTGGAAAAGATGGTAAGTGGATTTCAATATTCGATGGATCAAACAAAATTTTTACGGAGTATCGTAAGTACTTTATGGATACAACCAATACAACTCCTACCGATCCAGGAGACACTGACCCCGACTTCTACAATCCTCAGAATGGCGGATCGGACATCCTCCTGCTCGGTCCGAATGAAATTGCGAATAACTTCAGCCATACATCACAAGGACGCTGGACTGATGAAAACAAGGCACTGAACCTAGTCATTCAAATCTTCATGCGTGATGCAGAATTAGGGAAAAAAGACAAAAAACTTCAAAAAAGCTACAGAAAGGATATGAAATACAAACTTCATCCATACTTTAGCGTGAACGTTCTCGGTCAAGCGGCGGCAGCGACGAGCGTCGCCAAATATATGACGGGAGCACAATCAAAAATGCCAGACGAAATTAATAATAAACTCGTTCTCGAAGAATTTATGCTACGAGGGATGCTTGATTACGATCTCTATGAGAAGATTAAAAAGAAAGACGCAGACAAAGTCACTCCAATCGTGCCTCGGCCATCCAACACAAGTAGTACATAACTCTCCACCACTGCCTAACATCACCGATGCGTCCCCGTACTGCCGAAGCCTCCCCTGCTCTCCTCTTTGAGCGT
>CAZDQZ010000082.1:0-5083 GCA_964507835.1 uncultured Candidatus Peribacteria bacterium
GCTCATCATCGGAGTGCCACCAGCGGGTCAGACGACCGCAGAGGTAGGCGCTTCGATCGTTCGTATGCGGGTAAAAGGATACTATGAATACGCGTGTCGGAGACCCGCTCCCTAGGTTAGGAAACCTTCTCCCATCTGCATCCTGTCATCCCTTTCTATCCTTTCGGTCCTTTCATTCCTTTCTGTCTTTTCTTTCCTTAGCACACGCGGGAAGCATCCCGCTCCCTAGGTAGGAAACCCGCTCCCATTTCCATCCTTTCAGCCCTTTCAGCCCTTTCATTCCTTTCCGTCATTTCTTTCTTCTCACATTATGGCTTTCACTCCCCGCACTTCCGATTCCTTTGACGCTGTAGCTTTGAGCGTCGCCAGCCCCGAGGACGTCCTCGGTTGGTCACGTGGCGAAGTCACGAAGCCAGAGACCGTCAACTACCGCACGCAGAGAGCAGAACCCGATGGACTCTTCTGTGAGCGTATCTTCGGTCCCACGAAGAACTTTCAGTGTTTCTGTGGCAAGTACAAGGGCATCCGGTACAACAGCGTCGTGTGTGAGAAGTGCGGTGTCGAAGTCACACGCAGTATCGTCAGGCGTGAGCGCATGGGTCACATCAACCTCGCGGTCCCCGTCACGCACATCTGGTTCCTTCGCTCTTCTCCTTCTCGCTTAGGTCTCCTTCTCGATCTCTCTATCAAGACACTTGAGCAGATCGTGTACTTCTCCGCGTACATCGTCGTCACCGTCGACGACGCCGGTCGCGAAGAGGCAGACAAGGATCTACGCAAGGAGTACGACGCACGCAGGAATCAGATCAAGCGTGAGCACGAGGATGCTCTGAAGGTCTTGAAGGAAGGGAATCCCACACGTGATCAGCTCGACGCCCTCGATGAGTCGACGGCGGAGAAACTGGAGCAACTGAAGACGAACCACAAGGACGCACTTGAAGATCTGCAGAACCTGCACGTCGGTTCCGTGCTCTCCGAGCTCAAGTTCCGCGAGATGAATATGAAGTTCGGTCACCTCTTCCGCGCAGGTACAGGAGCAGAGTCTCTGCGCGAGATCATCGCGAACATCGACTACGACAAACTCGTGGAGGCTCTCGGCATCGAGCGACTCCAGAGCAGTGGTCAGAGACTCAAGAAAGTCATGAAGCGCCTCAAGCTCGTCGCATCCCTACGCCAGGCCAACATCAAGCCGGAGTGGATGATTCAGACACGTCTACCGATCCTCCCACCGGATCTCCGTCCGATGGTTCAGCTCGATGGTGGACGTTTCGCCGCATCAGATTTGAATGATTTGTATCGTCGTGTCATCAACCGCAACAATCGTCTCAAGAAACTCATGAGCATCGGTGCTCCGGAAGTCATCTGTCGTAACGAAAAGCGCATGCTTCAGGAAGCTGTCGATACACTCCTCAATAACTCCGCGCGTGCCGGCAAGGCACTCTTCACCGCTGGTGACAGACGAAAGCTCCGTTCTCTCTCGGACATGTTGAAGGGTAAGCAGGGTCGCTTCCGCCAGAACCTTCTCGGTAAGCGTGTGGACTACTCGGGTCGCTCCGTCATCGTCGTTGGTCCGAACCTCAAGATCGATGAATGTGGTCTCCCGAAGGAAATGGCGATGAAGCTCTTCAAACCGTTCGTCATCGGTCGCCTCATTCGTGACGAGCTTGCGCACAACGTGAAGACGGCAGAGCGCATGGTCTTCGACGGTAGCAAGCGCGTGTGGGATATCCTCGAAGAAGTGATCCAGGATAAGTTCGTTCTCCTCAACCGCGCTCCGACCCTCCACCGCCTCGGTATCCAGGCATTCCGCCCTCGCCTCATCGAAGGTCTCGCCATTCAGCTCCATCCGCTCGTCTGTACGGCATTCAACGCCGACTTCGACGGTGACCAAATGGCTGTCCACGTACCACTCTCCGATCAAGCTCAGAAGGAAGCACGCGAGCTTATGAATGCAGCGAAGAACGTCCTCAAGCCATCTGCCGGTGAGCCGATCATCACTCCGGTGCAGGACATGGTGCTCGGTTGCTACTACCTCACGGCTGTCCATGACGGTCTCAAAGGTGCAGGTATGGTCTTCGGCAATCCAAAGGAAGTCATCGCTGCATACGATCACGGCATCATCGACCTCAAGGCGAAGATCAAGGTTCGTGTTCCAGTTGCAGGGAAGGACGATGAGACTGAGATGATCGAGACATCCGCTGGTCGTCTTCTCTTCCAGGAGATCGTCCCCTCTGAGCTCGGACGCATCAATGAGACACTCCGCAAGGGGTCACTCAGTAAGCTCATCGCTCGCTCTCTCGACACGGTCGGTACCGATCGCACATCTCAGCTCGCTGATGACATCAAGAACATCGGTTTCCGCTACGCCACGATTTCCGGTCTCTCGATCTCCATGGAGGACATCATCGTTCCTGATGAGAAGGGTAAGTTGCTCGAGGATGCGAATGAGAAGATCCGCAAGATCAACAATCAGTACTGGAAGGGTTGGATCACGGCTGACGAACGCTACCAGCATGCGATCCGCATCTGGAGCAAGGCGAAGGCAGATATTTCAACGCAAATGGTTAAGCACTTCATCGCAGATGAGAAGAACAGCATCACGTACATGATCGATTCCGGCGCCCGTGGTAACTGGGGTCAGATTACACAGCTCGCGGGTATGAAGGGTCTCGTGGCCAACCCGTCCGGTCGCACGATCGAGCTCCCGATCCAGAGTAACCTGAAGGAAGGATTCTCCATCCTGGAGTACTTCATCGCCACACACGGAGGACGCAAAGGAAAGTCCGACACCGCTCTCAAGACCGCTGAAGCCGGTTACCTCACGCGCCGTCTCGTGGACGCTGTGCAGGATATCGTCATCAAACAAGATGACTGTGGATCCACGTTTGGTCACAAAATTACACGCGCTGATTCCGAGCGCATCGGTGAGAAGTTCGAGAACCGTATCTTCGGTCGCGTGCTCAATGACGACATTGTCGTGGACAAGAAAACGATCGCGAAGCGCAACGACGAGATTGATGCCGATGTCATTCAGACACTCCAGAATCACAAGGTCAATGAAGTCTTGGTACGCTCCGTCATCACGTGTGAGACAGACGGTGGCATCTGTCAGAAGTGTTACGGTAGAGATCTCGCCGACAACAAGACGGTGAAGATCGGTACACCGGTTGGTATTATCGCTGCACAGTCCATTGGTGAACCGGGAACACAGCTCACCATGAGAACCTTCCACATGGGAGGAGTCGCCGAAGGATCCGACATTACGCAGGGTCTCACACGCGTCGAAGAAATCTTCGAGGCTCGTTCCCCACGCACTCCAGCCACACTTTCTGATATTGCAGGACGCGTAAAGACGAGCCACAAGGCAGGTATCACGACTGTACAGGTGGTCGGTGAAGAGCGTGGTCAGGATACGTACTTCCTTCCTGCTGGATACCAGGTGATGGTCAAGAAGGGTGATGAAGTCTCTGAGCGCGTCGTGCTCGCGAAGGCTCTCACGGACAAGTCCACGATCAAGACACTCATTGCCGGTAAGGTGACGGACATTGAGAAAGGCCAGGTAGTCGTGAAGCATTCTGAGATCCAGGAGCGCACGTACGAGTTCCACGCTCGTGAACAAATCCTCGTGAAGAATGGAGACATCGTGAAGGCAGGTCAGGCGCTCAATGCCGGACACTACAACTTGCAGGAGCTCCTCGAGAAGCAGGGTGCGTACTCCGTCCAGAACTACGTCGTGCAGGAGGTCCAGCACATCTACGCTTCCCAGGGTCAGACCATCAACGACAAGCACCTCGAGATCATCGCACGCAAGATGTTCAGCAAGGTTCGTATCGTCGACGGAGG
The DNA here is from genome assembly GCA_964507835.1 of uncultured Candidatus Peribacteria bacterium. GTDB lineage: Bacteria > Patescibacteriota > Gracilibacteria > Peribacterales > Peribacteraceae > CAZDQZ01. Next base: position 3,844 of record CAZDQZ010000082.1, read on the forward strand.
CGACACCACGCTTCTCGCCGGAGAAGTCGTCGATATCGCTGACGTCCGTCGTGCGAATCTCGCTCTCGCGAAGCTCAAGACGAAAAAAGAGAAAAAAGAAGCCACGTTCGAGCAGATGTTGCTCGGTCTCACACGTGTGTCCCTCGCGACTGAATCATGGCTTGCGGGTGCATCATTCCAGGAAACGATTCGCGTTCTCGTGGAGGCTGCAACGACCGGTAACGTCGACTACCTCAAGGGTCTCAAGGAAAACGTCATCATCGGTCGCTTGATCCCAGCTGGAGAGACTTTCCGCAAGCGCTTCGACGAAGAACAGGAAGCAGCCAAAGAGAAGAAAAAGAAGAAGTAATTCATGAGTTCTGAGGTATGAGGTTTGAGTGCAGTAGAAAAATTGTTCTCATAACTCAGACCTCAAACCTTCCCCACGATACCCCTTTACCTCTCCCTATCTATCCTCTACAATCTAGCCCCCAATGCCTACAATTAATCAGCTCATCCGCAGGCCTCGCACCGTTCAGAAACGTCGAACAAAGGCTCCAAACCTCCAGAGTACGTGGAATGCACTCAAGATGCGTCCTGTGCCACTGGCGAAGGGTGCTCCGCAGAAGCGCGGTGTGTGTCTCAAGGTGACGACGATGACGCCGAAGAAGCCGAACTCCGCTCTCCGTAAAATTGCCCGCGTGCGCCTCACAAACGGTGAAGAAGTGACGGCCTACATCGGTGGAGAAGGTCACAATCTCCAAGAACACTCTGTTGTTCTCATCCGTGGAGGTCGTGTGAAAGACTTGCCAGGTGTTCGCTACCACATTGTTCGTGGCGTCCTCGATACAGAAGGCGTCAGAGATCGCAAGCAGGGACGTTCTCTCTACGGTGCCAAGCGACCAAAGAAATAATGTACTTTTACACTTTCCACTTCGTCACTTTCCACTTTCATGGCCACCCTCCCGAAACCATACATTCCAAAAGGCTCCGATCCTCTCATCGAGAAGTTTATCAACTGTGTGATGAAGCAGGGAAAGAAGTCGACAGCTCGTCAGATCTTCGCTGATGCTCTCGAGGTCATCAAAACACGTACGAAGGAACCACCGATGGAAGTCTTCAGTAAGGCTCTCCTCAATGCGACTCCACTCATTGAAGTTCGTCCTAAGCGTATCGCAGGTGCTATTTACCAAGTTCCTACCGAGGTTCCAGCCAAGCGTCAGCAATCTCTCTCCATTCGTTGGATCCTTATCGGTGCTCG
>CAZDQZ010000083.1:0-5049 GCA_964507835.1 uncultured Candidatus Peribacteria bacterium
GAGACACTGGAGAGCAACAGTCGTTGGAGTCTGCGTCGTCACAACAACCCCACCACCCACGCTCACGCTCGCCATGTTCTGTAGTGCGAAAGCATTCGGCACGCACGTTTGATTCTTCACTGCTGTGAATGTCAGAACGACATTCTTCTGCTGGCCGACTGCAAAAGTCTCAGGAGCACACACCACCTCAGCACCTTGGAGCGTACAACTCGATGGACTCGCAGACACGAACGTCATACCAGGGCCTGGCTGATCTTTGATCTGTACATTGCTCTGCGACGACTGTCCGACATTCTTCACCGTGACGGTGAATTGAACGTTACTACCTTCCACGACTGTCTGCGTCGATGCTGTCTTCGTGATCGTGAAGTTTGGACGATTGTCTGGTGATTCGTCATTGTCCTCTGGAGACAGACAACCTGGGTCCTGAGGGAAGTCGATGTAGGTGTCTCCATCATTATCGATCTGATCACTACACTGTGTAGGAGGACATGTGAGAGGAACCGACTGAGCAGTCACGGAGTTATCACTTCCATTCGCATCTTGGTTCGTGCTCGTGACTGTCGCAGTATTGTTGATCGTTGACGCTGAACACGTCGATGTCACTGCTGGAGTATTGAAGGAAATGGTGAGATTCGCCTGCTGATTAGTAGCGAGCGTGCCCAGCGAACACTTGATATCACTCCCCTCTTGGACACATCCAGGAGTGGATGCTACCGCATTGAATGTGAGTCCACCGGACGGAATACGATCCGTCACTCTTGTCATGAGCGCAGGCACCGTGCCTGCATTGATGACCGTAATCTGGTAACCAATGGGCTGACCACGCATGACAGACGGAGCGAGAGGAGTCTTCGTGATACGGAGATCTGGTCTATCTGCTGGTGACTCATCGTTGTCTTGTGGCGACGTACACTGAGGATCGGCAGGGAGCTCGGACGTATGGTTCGGGCTCGTACAATCAGGGTCCTGCATATCGATACGACCATCGTTATCGTTATCGACACCATCCTGACATGGAAGAACCTGAATCGGCTGATCACACGTGAGGGACGCGATCCACTGATTGTTGCCGGATGCAGGGAGGGCCTGGAATGTCGTCCCGTTCCACTTCACCATCCCGTTGTTGTGTGGACTCGTGTACCCGCATCCATTCCCGTAGGAACTACTACAATCAACACTCTGAACACGATTGTAACCAGCCATCTGACAAATCTTGAGCGCGGTTGCAGAGTCATTATGGAGTGCACTGATATCGGACACAGGTGGATAACCATATTCAACAGCCTTGGAATTTACAAAAGAACGAACAGCAAAAGGATTGCCTGAAGCAATCGTGTACGAAGCTCCTCCGAGAGCCGGAGAGCCAGTAATAATCGCTGAAGCAGAGTCTGCTGTTCCGTCGTTATCATTGTCACGACCATCCTGACACTGGGCGAGAGGCTCTGATTCTTTCGTACCAACCTGACAACCGTAGTCGGCAGAATCGATGGCACCATCGCCATCATTATCACGACCATCCTGGCACTCTGGGACAGATGGCAGGAGGGGATCGCTACACACCAGTTTCGATGTCCACTGTCCACCACACGCACTCTGAATATTCATCGTCGTACCATTCCAGACCGCATGATGGTTATCTCCACAACTCGTAAAATTACTGCGTCCATCCCCTGCCCATACAGACTCAGACGACAGAACAGTGGCATACCCAAACAAATTACACGTCGCACGTAGAGTGCTTGCATCTCTGCGCAGAGCGCCAGAGGTACTGTAATCTGTGGGAATCTGTGGAAGTCCAAACTGTGCGAATTTCGCATTCACTTCTGCCCGAACAGTGAACGGATTCTGATCCGCACCGATCATGAGTGACGATGGCATCCCTGACGTCAGTGTCGCAAGGACCTGGCTTTCGAGGGCGGGAGGAAGAATCGTACTCTGTGACGCGAACAGTTTCTCGACAATGGGCTCGAAGGCAGGAAGTACCCCCAGTTGCATATTCGCAAAGAGGATGCTCGTGACAGCAAGTGCAGAGAGAACTTTCTTGATCTCTCTGGTGAGAAGTGAATTCTGCGTCATAAAAACTGGGGGGAAAGCCTTTTGAACAAAAGGGAGTAAAAATACAGAAAATTGACAGTATTGTCAATAGTATGGTTTTAATACAAAATGTTAGTAATTATTTTCTCGATTTCGGCATACTCAGACTACTGAAAGATCGCTTCAGAATAACAAAAATAATAGATGCACTCAGAACAGAGACTACAAAAACTGGTACTGCTGAAATGGAAGATTCAGTATATTGACGTTGTATAATCATATTTCTGTTATCAGTACCGACACTCGCGAAATAATCGTGCATCACTCCCGTCCTCGGCAGAACGGCTGTATACGGCTTATAGCCCTGCTTGTAGCCAAAATCCTTTGAACTTTTTGTTGCAGTGGCACCTGTTCCCTGTGTGGTTTGCAACCCTGTGCCAAGAACGGAAGAGTTGCTCAAGGAACTCTGGCTAGAAGCACTATCCATAGACTCCATCCTGCAGGTGACACTCGTGACCACCTGATTCGCATTCGTTGCACCTGTGACGGCATGAACGGTCGCCCTCGCTTTCTCAAGCAAACGGGCAAAAGAACAACTCATCGAACCGCCTGCCTTGTACACGAGGGAGAGCTCCTTCTGCGCTCCGGATGCGAGATCAATGGTGCACTCGACTGTCTTGCTGTTGAGGATGCAGGATGCGTCGCTTCTCGACGCATCAAATTCCGCACCGAATGGCAGTGGCCCATGAGCAATTTTTATGCTCTGCAGAGCCTGAGAGCCAATATTCTTCGCCTTGATCAGATAGTGTGCTGTGTAGATCTTCGCACTTCTGCCAATAAGTGTCCCCGATGCAAACGAAGGCAGGCGCGCACTCAGATCGCCGAGCGTCGAACGGACCGACGAGGACGTAAAAGACGAATCGCCGGAAGAACCTCCAAAACGCGAGGAGCTACTCACGCCATAGCTCGATGATGAACGTGATGATCCCCCCAGCGTCAACCCCGTCGTTCCTGTATCATCTGATGCGTCTCCTCCTCCAAAGGAATCGGTTTCTAAGCAACCAACGAGTAGCCGAATACACGGAGGAGTTTTCAGCATAAAAGGAAGTTACTTTATCACTTAATTCAATTTTGTCAATTAGTACAGCTGTTCCGATCTCTGTAGGATGCATTCGTCCCATTTTTTCCGACAGAATTTATGACAGCAACTCGGGCGGAAGCCCTGATAGAAGAGGCGTACAACGCGTATGCCGATCCCATTTTTCGGCACTGCTACTACCGTCTGCTCGATCGAGAAAAGGCGAAAGAACTCATGCAAGAAACATTCATCAAGACCTTTGAGTACGCCAAAAAAGGGCAACCCATCGATAATATCCGTGCGCTCCTCTACCGCGTCGCCAACAACCTCGTGGTGGACTATGTCCGCAAGAATAAAGAAGCCTCTCTCGATCATCTGATGGACGCAGGTTTTGACCCGACGGGAAGTGACGATAACACGATGAAAGCCCGCCTCGAAGAGGAGAGGATACGGACGACACTCCATCAGCTCGACCCCGATGATCGAGAGCTCATCGTCATGCGCTACATCGACGATCTGAAGCCACAGGAAATAGCCGACATGATGGGGCTCACCGCCAATGTCGTCTCGGTCCGCATCCACCGAGCACTCAAGGAACTCAAAACTATACTCAGATCAGCATGAAAGATCTTACGACACCATTTTTTCGGCGCGCCAAAAGCATCCAGCTCACGGCAGAAGAAAAGGGGCACATTGCTCATCAACTTGGTATTCGTGTAAGTGATGTCTCATCAAAGCGTCTACCAAGCATGACATCGACAGTATTCTTCAAAAAAATGAAGGCGCTTTCACTCACACCATCTGAGAAAGCAACTGCGAGAGAATGGCTTATCAATGCCATGGAACAGAAGATGCAAGAACGTTGGTGGCTCCACCCTCTCAAACATATGACGAGTATCGTCGCGGGCATCCTCATCATCACCATCAGTAGTGGGACTCTCTCATACGCTGCCGAAAGCGCCGTCCCAGGTGACGTACTCTATCCGGTGAAAGTGAACGTGAACGAAATGGTGCGGGGGTCACTGAAGCGGACACAAGAAGATCAAGCTTTGTGGGAAGCAGAGAAAGCAGAGAGACGGCTCAAAGAAGCTGAAATAATCGCGAGTACAACAACAATCACGGATGCACAGCAAGAACAGATCCAGAAGCGTTTCAAAAAGCATGCAGATGCACTACAGACGCGCATGGCATCCATGCCCTCAGAGAAAGCAATAGTCATCGGACAACGGTTCGAAGCCAAGCTCAGAGCCCACGGCAATGCCTTTGAGAAAATGAATGCAAAAAACCCAGAACGAGCGAAGCGCATGAAGAATCTCCTCGCAGACGTTCAGCGTGAACGGATGAAAATAGAGGAGCACCTCGTCACGACTGAAGTAACCTCTGACGAGAGCGACGATGGACTGCATATAGAAGACAAAATGATCGCACGACGGTCTCTCCAGCGCAGTATCGAAGCCGACATTATGGCTTCTATGCCTCAAGGAACGAATGCTTCCATCATCGACCAAGAAGCACCCATCATGATGATGAAAGCAGTACCAGCGACGCTACAAGAAGAAAGCGATGTTCCTCGTTATGACACAGATGACGATATCCGCGACAAGGTATTCAGCATCGAAGCGAGGATGAATGTCACGAAGCGCAAACTTCATGATCTACGGAAAGATATGGACCAGAATGACCGTCCGATGCCAAACGACATCGAGATCCGTATGATGGGAGCGGAGCAGATCCTCGACGTTGCGACGTCACAGATGGCAGAAGGGAACATCGACAACGCTCTCCGTGCCTCTGAGATGGCTCTCAGACATGCAGAGAAAGCGAGGAGAGGGATGAAGGAAATGAAGAATGAAGAGTGAATCAATCTTACTGATGTCGCCTTTGGACAGTGACGTTACGCAGTCAGAGAGTATCTGCGATATGAAAGCGTGCTG
>CAZDQZ010000084.1:0-4934 GCA_964507835.1 uncultured Candidatus Peribacteria bacterium
CTCATCCAGATGCCAAAAAAACAGTTCCAAACAAGAGTGGAACAACACGCCAAATATACGAAGACGGAGTAATCCTATTTCCTCTTCAGCCTGCTCAGTAATTCAGGATTCCTGAAGTAGGCACTCACGGTGAGGAGAGCAAGCACGACGTAGATGATCGTCGCATCCTGACCATGTGTCAGAAGAGTGGCCAAAATTCCACTCGTGTAACCGACAAGTAACACAAACCCGACCGTCGACGTGCGCGGAATAAGGAAGAGAATCGTGCTTGCGATCTCGATGACGCCGAGGATGTGAGCAAGCTCAGGTGTCATGCCCATGCTTTTCATCATTTCAAGCTGAGCTGGGTCGGTCACGGGGACGTACTTCATGACGCCAGCGAAGAGATTGAGTGCGGAGACGAGGATGGCACACGTCCAACCGATGATCGAAGGAAAGGAGAATTTCATGGGAAAAGGAGAAAGAATGGCGAGAGTGTAGCACACGATTTCCTAATGATCGCATACAAGAACAGCGTGTATTCGTTCGTCTGTCTCAGGGGCAGACGACTACTTCACTCGAGGCTCATCAGCATCGAACTGTTGCGAACGACGCAGTGCATTCATTTCACGCATGCCAATCGCCGATACGAAAGGAATAATGAAGGTGAAGACTCCAACGCGACCGATGAGCATGAGTAGACTCATGACAATCTTGGACGCAACAGAAAATGCAAAGTAATTCCCCGTCGGACCAGCATCGATACTTCCGAGCGCTGCAGTCGGACCGATATTTCCAAGGTTTGCAATAGAAGCAGTGACTCCCGTCAGAAGATCGATCGATCGAGTCGTACCATCTGGCAAAACACCGACGGGACTCGTAATGAGGATAGCGATCGCCCCGACCAGGAACACCATGATGTAGAGGACGATATTCACGACGATGAGAGAGGCCATCTTCATGTCATACTGGACTCCGTCGATATTGAAGCGTGTGATGTGGCGTCCGAAGAGGAAGTTTTGAAGCTGGATTCTGATGAAGGTGAAGAGCACATTGAAGCGCAAGAATTTGAGCCCCCCAGATGTGGAGCCCACCATGCCTCCTGTGAAGTACACGAGGAAGAGGAGGCCGAGTGCTCCTGCTGGCCAGAGGTGAAAATTTGTGTTACCAAGACCCGTAGTAGAAATAATCGTCGCCACGTTGAAGATGGCGTATCGGAACGTCGTCATACTGTCGCTGTAGTAACTGTTCGCGTAGAGCACCCACCATATGCCTACCGTGATGACGGCGATGAACCCAAGGTACGATCGAAGCTCTCTACTGCGCACTGTAGCCCGCCAGTGCTTCGTACTGAAGAAGAGAATGTACCAGAGAGAAAGGTTGCTTCCCGCGATGATCATGAAAGCGGTGATGATCCATTCCGCCATAGGATTTTCGAGTCCGCCAATGATAATGCCCTTATTCGTTTGGATCGGAAGTCCCACACTCTCGTCGTAGATGCCAAAGCCACCCGTTCCCATCGTAGAAAACGCATGGTTCACGGCATCAAAGACGTTGTCGTACACATGCGTGTATGGAGCAGAACGACCGTAGACACCCGCAATGATGAGGAGTGAACACATGATGCCTGTCAGCAAGAGGTAGATTTTCAGGAAATCAAACCCCGCGCTCCGCGCCTCCGCTTCGGTATTGAAGCGCATGATGTTGGGGCCTTCTGCCTCACCGTTAATGATGGCCTCACGTCGTGCGCGGAATCCGACGAGGAGAGTCACCGCAAGGTATGCGATCCCCATACCTCCGAGGAGATGCGTCGTCGAGCGCCAGAGGAGCAACGATCGTGGGAATGCCTCAACCGACGGTAGGATGCTTCCGCCCGCTGTCGTAAATCCAGACACCGATTCAAAACATGCATCGATGATACGACGCAGAAGAGAGAAGTCTTCGATGCGATCTGGTATGGGGAACCCTGCGAGGACGTACACCATTGCCGACACTGCCGTTGCAAACGCCCAGGTGAGAATCACGATGGATGCCCCTTCACGCATCGAGAGACTCATGTCTCTTTCTTTACGCACCAAAAACGAACCAATGAGAAAGCACAGGAGACTCGCGACAAGCCCAGCCAAAATGATGCCAGGACGTTCGGCAGGGTATGCAGGATCCTGCATCCAGCGGTAGAAAATGCTCACAGCGAGACAAACTGCAAAGCCGATGGAGAGGCTCAGTTGCATCTGGAGCGCAATGCCGATGCATGACCGTATGCGCGAGAAAGACATAGACTACGGATGGAGAGCGGAGAGGATGTCATCGGCGACCTGACGAGGAGTCTTGTTGTCGGTCGAAACAATGACATCTGCGAAAGAGCGATTCAGTGCGTCACGCCTGCGATGGAGCTCAAGCAAATGCGCACGAAATTCCTGTTCTTTCGTCTCATTGTTGCCGACGGCACGAGAGAGGAGTGTCTCTATCGTGGCATCCAAATAGACGATGTGCAGTCCTTCCGCATGTTCCTTGAAGTACAGAAAATTGAGATCGTTCTCGACCATGTTGCCACTAGCGGCGATGACCAGATGACGTTGAACGCTCAAGTCTTTCGCGATCTCTGTTTGACACTCCTTCCACTCTGCTTCGCTCACATCCTGTGGCTTCACTCCTCCGAGCGCCATAGAAATGGCATAATCCATCTCTACAAAAGAGGCGCCGAGATCGTTCGCAATCAGTTTCCCGATGGTCGACTTCCCCGAACCGAGGAGTCCAAGCAAGAGAATCGTCATATGTGCGATGCCTTCTAGCGAAATCCCCCCCTCTTTTCAAGGGTCTTAGTGGCGACTTTTGTTCTGAAGGACACATGATGAAATCATTGGAGAACCACTGTACTGCAAAACAGTATTGCTGATTCATTGTCCATCCACAGATACGATCACGGATGAACACCGTGCTACCATAACATCCATGCAAACCTATGTGTGGTACCAACAGCTGATCAAACCGACATGGGCTCCTCCATCGTCTGTGTTCGGCCCTGTGTGGACGATACTCTACATCGGTATCGCCATTTCATTCGGATCCGTCTTCCTCATGGCAGGTCAGAAGAAGATTGCATGGATCGTCGCCCTACCCTTTGTGCTGAATCTCCTCTTCAATTTCGCATTCACGCCACTCCAGTTTGGGCTGAGAAGCAACATCCTCGCAAGTATCGATATTCTCCTTGTGCTTTCTACGCTCATCTGGGCGATGGTCGCTATCTATCCACATGCTCGCTGGATCACGTACGCACAGATCCCGTACCTACTCTGGGTAGCGTTCGCTACCGTCCTACAGCTTACCATTACCTATCTCAATTCCCGCTAACCCTATGTTCCTCAAACTCTACGCCATCGCTCTGCCCATCTTCTTTCTCGTCGATATGACATGGCTCGGGCTCATCGCAAAAAATTTCTACCGACAGCAGATCGGTACCCTCCTGAAGCCCGACGTAAACTGGGTGGCGGCCTTCGCGTTCTATTTCCTCTTCCTCGCAGGCCTCGTCTTCTTCGTCATTGCCCCCGCCGTCGAGAAGAAGCAGTGGCTACAAGCACTCCTGACAGGCGCATTCTTCGGTCTGGTGACCTACGCCACGTACGACCTCACGAATCTCGCGGTCGCCAAGGATTGGCCACTCCTCGTAACGATCGTCGATCTCGCATGGGGCACGACTCTAGGCGCAGTGGTCGCAACGCTCACGTACTTCATCGCTCAGAAGATCGGATGATGTCTGTCTACGGAATCACAGCATTGGCGCTCCTCATGTACATGAGTACTTGGTTCATCGTCGCGTGTCTTCTACGAAGGAATGACGTCGCCGATATCGCATGGGGGATAGGTTTCGTCCTGATGTCGTGGCTTGCCTTTTCGTTCTCGGAGATGTCACTGCGTTCCGTTCTCGTGAATATCTGTGTGACGATCTGGGGCCTCCGGCTTACGTGGCACATCACACGGAGGAATCTGAAGAAGTCTGAGGATAGTCGCTACGCTACTTGGAGGGCTACGTGGAAGTATTTTTACCTGCGCAGTTATCTGCAAATATTCATGCTCCAGGGACTCTTCCTCTACATCATCCTCCTCCCCGTCCTCTTCATTCACGCTTCTGCATCTGCGTCACTACACCTGCTGGATGCACTCGGTGTCGTGATCTGGCTCATCGGCTTCGTGTTCGAATCCGTCGGCGATCGTCAGCTCAAAGACTTCCTGAAGGATCCTGCAAACAAAGGCAAGATCATGGATAAAGGCCTCTGGGGATACTCGCGTCACCCCAACTATTTTGGCGAAGTACTGCAGTGGTGGGGCATTTTCCTCTGTGCTGTGACACTGCCGTATGGCTTCGTCACGATCATCGGTCCACTCCTCATTACGTTCCTCATCCTCTTTGTCTCTGGTGTACCGATGCTCGAGAGGAAGTACGCAGGGAGACCCGACTTCGAGGCATACAAGAAGAAAACCAGCATCTTTGTGCCACTTCCACGGAGGAAAGGGTCAATCAACACTGGAGCCTGACCATCCGTCACCATCCACCGCGACACTCAGAAGTCGATAATGGAGCTGTTGAAACAAGTCTAGGATGCGGTTCCTCTGATCATCTGCAACCGGAGAAGCATCGCAGGTCATCTCCCAGATCGTCGATCGTTCACCCTCATTCGCAACTGAGAAAACGGGGATGCCATCAGCAGTCTTCCAGACACAGCCCGTGTATGGTGGACGCCTTGGTACATCATCGACAAACTGCTGAAGAAAAGCATCCGTCACTTCCTGATCAAACCCCGTCCGCACTTGATCCACTCGAATCGGAAGACAATCAGTCGTTGTAAAACCTGTCAAGAGATCAGAGCACAGTCCCGCGATGAGATCCCGTACGTCATTGGCAACGACCTCACGATTCAGCGTGAGAAAAAATGAGCCGTCTGGCACAAAATCAGTAT
>CAZDQZ010000085.1:0-4860 GCA_964507835.1 uncultured Candidatus Peribacteria bacterium
GCCCCGGCACATTCGGAAGATCCATGAGCTCGTAGTACACATTCTCGCTCCCAAAATAGCTCTGATACTGCTCGGTGAGCATCTTCACGCGTTCGAAGTCCTCTGCAAGTGCTGACTGCGGAATATTGCCACTGAGGGGGCCTGAGAGTGCGATGATGCCTTTGCCAAACTGTTGCAAAAGCTCTGCATCGACTCTGGGTTTGTAATACATGCCTTCGAGTGCCGCTCTGGAGGCTAGCTCCAACAAATTTTTGTACCCTTCGTCTGTCTCCGCAAGCAGGGTGAGTGGATAGCGCCGGGTGTCCTGCGAGCTGTCTTTGTCGAGACGTGTACGCGATGCGACGTACGTCTCCATGCCGAGGATCGGTTTAATACCGCGACTTTTGCACGCTTTGTAAAATTCGATGAGCCCATACGTGTATCCCTTGTCCGCAAGCCCCACCGCGTTCTGCCCCAGTTCAAGCGCACGCTCGACGATCTCCTCCGTGCTCGGGAGCCCCTCAAGGAGCGAGTAGGTGGAATGACAGTGGAGGTGAACGAAGTCGGTCGGTTTCATCGATGAAGAGCGTAACACGGGAAAGTGGTACGGGTAAGGGATGGGGGTAAGGGTTTTGGATGGGGCATGAGTAATTCCTCTGCGGGCGCAGTGCCCGCTCCCGTTCTCTGTTTTTTATTCATGAAAAGGAGCGGGTCTTCTGACCCGCGGAGGGCTGATACGGCAATTAGAAATGTTTTGAAGGAGGCAAGCGTTGTTTTTGAGACAAGTAATTTTCTTTGCTCACGACTTTCTTCCCTGTTTTTTCCTCCAGTTCTCTCCGAGCTTTCTTCGCAATGCCTCCGCCTTTCTTGCCTGCGTCTGCATTTTCGTTAAAGCCCGTTGCGTCCGTACTTTTTGCGATCTCGCGAGTCGAAAGCTCAGCAAGGGCGGTGAAGATCAGTTCTGCTTCGCTCATGTGATCACGAAGATTCTGGGTCTGTAGACCCTTGATCACTTTATGTTCTTTGATGGAAACCTCAGCCCACTCCTGATGGATGAGATTCGTCAGTATCGCATATTCCTTTCCTTCCCTTACCTCATGCGTGCTCCAGTAATCCGTGAGTTTGTTCCGCGTCTCTTGCCCCATCATCCGTTGCTGAATCCATTTGTCACTCCTGCCGTGCGCTTTCCAGTACTCACGAGCACGGTCTACGGAACGCGCGGGATCGGCAATATCCTGCATCCTTTCGTATCCCACTTTCGCGAGCCACAGTTTCATCGGTTCTGCCTTGGGGCTTGGGACAGATTGTATCAATCGTAAAATTGTTTCTGTATCTGCGACGTCTGTGAAGCGCATTTTTCCGTCCTCCGCCTGTAATTTCAACTGGTTACATTTTGTAACCACTTGACTGCCCTCATCCTGTAGACGACTTTTAAGCACTTTCCAATAATTTCGCGCAACTTGGAAGTCCTGCTGTTGCGTGAGGGCTTGAATGATGTCGATGACAGAAAAGTACCACGTGTTTTTCTCTTCGTCGTACTGGCGACGAATGTCATATTCTCCAAAGGGGGTGAGGTGAGAGGTCATAGGTGCACAAGCGTACACCTCATGATAACGGAAGTCCACCACTTTTTTCTATCATCTCATCAATCTCCTTCATCAGATTATCCGTCTCACAGAGCGCGATAATTACGCGCTGATAATGCAAGATGTCATCACTCGTAAGTGTGCGTCCTTTGCGATCCTTGAGCCACTTCTGGGCGGGCTGGTAGCCACCGATGAAGAATTCCCACGCGATCTTTGGTACCTCGCCGAAGTATTGCGTTGCGTTGATCCAGACTTTGCCCTTCTCCTCACCTTCGAACCTTATTTTCTCCACCATATCACTCCCGCTCATAGGGTAACTCGTGCGGAGTTTCTTGAGCTCTGGTGATTCCAGTAAGTGCAGACCACGCACTTCTCTGCCAAGTGCCACAAGCTTCCAGAAGAGTGTCGCGTCACTCGTAAACGGCACGCGCGGGAAGTCGATCTTCAGGAATTCTTTGTAGCGACTACGGTACGCAGGACAGTGGAGCACTGCGTAGACATAGTCAAAGATGTCTTCTGGCCCACAGGTTTTCTTTCCGTCACCCGTGCCATCCGGAATCCATTCAAGCTTAAGATTCTTGAGTACCGGAGCAAGTAATGCCATATCAAGGTTCGCCGTGCGCTTTTCGCCTGAAAGAGTGGAGGAACTGGGGTAAAGGTAGAGGGGGAAGAGGCTATCAATACTGACACTATCTGATCGGATTGAACCATTGATTACTAAATTATTACTGGCAAAAATATAAGGTGCCTCCTTAGAATTAGGCACTCTACTGACAGAAATAAGCCCTATATTTTCTCCGGCTAACATGTGGCACATAATTTTTAAGACTGGCCAACCCATAAAACCCCTTGATCTCCCTGTGTAGTACAAATACCTTCGATCGAAAGGTCGATAGGTGATCGAACGAATAAAGGAATTTTCAATGCCATGCTCTCGCACATCTTTTTGAGCCCATTCATATCGCCAATCACGTACATCTGATGGTAAATGGTACTTATGTCTTACTTCTGATTCCGATAAATGTAAGAGATCGTTAGCAGACTGAAGGGCTTCATTTGGGGAATGATGAATAACCAATTCATCTCTTTTAGTCACAATTCCAGTGCCATTTATTGGGAATAAATTTGTGATTTTATTGGCTTTTTTGTATTCATTCTGCATGATGACATCTTGATGCTTGAAAAGACATAATGGCTCTAGACATTCAATAGAGTTCCATGGGGTCGATTTCAGATCGTTTTTATCAAGCCACTCATATTTTTTATCACGCTTACCGTAGATATCAAATCGAGAGATTTCTCCAAGACCTTTCTTATCTTTTTTGCGTACCGCAATAAGAATACTTACCCCTTGCTGGATATCGAAGACATTTTCATCCTTACTTCCATCAGAGTCTGTCTCATGCTTTTTAGTATTTCCATGAAGGTCAAGAATGTACACATCATTAAATGTCTTCAGTAAATGCCATCTCATGCCACGAAAAGTAGGATTATCTAAATATCCATGATTCGTAATCATGGCAACAATGCCCTCACCATTTTTCTCGATCAGGGATTCTGCAAAACGGATAAACTTCACATAATCATCATTGATCCATTTACTATTCTTTTCTTTTAATTTTTCTTTTCCACCTGGTTCAACTTTATAGGACTCCATCAAAGTATCTAATAATCCCTTATTGTTTCCCTCCCCGCTATATGGCGGGTTACCAAGAACGACCATGATCGGCAGATCCTTCTTGATCTCATCAGCTGCAATCGCTTCATCGGTAATGGCTTGCGAGAGTCCATAATTGAAGATGGACGCTTCTTCTTCCTTCGCCTGCTCCAAGCTATTCGTAAGAAATACTCGGAGTCGCTTGCGTGTTTCTTTTACGCCTGTTTCTGCGAGCGTCATACTGAGCTTCAGGTGCGCTATCGTATAGCTCGCCATCATGAGCTCAAAGCCATTGAGGCGACCAAGGAGGTGCTCGTCCACGAACTTTGGCCAACTGCCTTCCTGGCCTTTGAACGTGCCATGAATATGCCGAATGACTTGATCGAGGAATGTCCCTGTACCGACTGCGGGGTCGAGGATCTGCACGCGATCGCAGGTTCGCTTCACTTTTTTGCCTTGTTGCATCACGGAATACTCGACAGATGAGCGATCAGCGAGTCCTTCCTCTAAACCAAAGTGTGACTTCAGGAGCGCGTCAACTGAACGGACGATGTAGCGAACAACGGGGAGTGGCGTATAGAAAACACCACGCTCAGTGCGGAGCTCGGGGTCGTACTCACGGAGAAAGTCTTCGTAAAAGTGAATGATGGGATCGTGCGTATCACCATTCTTCAGGTAGATACCATGGACGAGCTCACGAACTCTAGAATAACGAAAAACTTCGCAGAGCTCATCGACGATAAAAGAGAGTTCCTTCTCAAAATTGGCTCCTGCAATGTGATCGAAGAACTGCTGGAGGAGGTGGTTGCTGGCGGGGATCTTTTCTCTGGCTTCCGAACGTGAGAATGTTTCTGGTGAGTCATCGTGATACCGAGCGACGAAAAGACCATACACGAGCGTTTGCGCATAAATATCAGCAAATTGCTTGTCGCTCAGATCATGAATGAGCTTCATTTTTAAAATGTCACGAATCTTTACAATCTCCGGACACTTCGCATCTATGTGGAGCAAGTGTGTGATGTTGTCTCGCAGGAGTGCAGCTTTTCCTCCCATTATCTGAGCTAGATGCTTGGCTGAACGAATCGTTTCTGCGGGACTTTGGATGAAACCGACGATCAGGCGTTCAAACGGCTTGTATGTGTCCTTTCTCCCTTCAATTTTATCTCCAATCTTCGTCGCCAATATGATCGAATCTCCGTAGCGTTTACCATTCTTAAAAAAACGAAATTCGAGTCCGTTCGTCAGAATTAAATTCGCGTAACCGAAGTAGCGCGCCATCTGTTCACTCTTCTCCACTTTGTCTAAGTTAATGTGTAGATCCTTCGCTTCTACCCAAGCGACAGGAATTTCGCCTTTGACGAAAATCAGATCTGGCCTCCCGTGCGCACTGCCCTTGGGCTCGTTGACGACTTCCAGCTTCGTCGTCTCCTCGAAAAGCGACTTGAGTGCAGGTCTGTAGCTGTGCTCCTGCGCATGCCCCGTCGCAAATTCTCTTTGGATATTGCCGACGTAATCTGCGATAGAGTCAGGCATTAGACTAAAATCTATCGGAAGACGGCTTGGAAAGGAAGTTTCTTCATCGCCCTCACTGACAATACGGCTCGCTCGCATACTTCCCCTGACAGTAACACTTCGCAG
>CAZDQZ010000086.1:0-1804 GCA_964507835.1 uncultured Candidatus Peribacteria bacterium
GCCCTCATTGATCATCATGGCGGCTTGTCCAAGGACGAATGATCCATGGTTGAAGGCGCCGAGTTGCATCGTGTCCTTCAGCAGACACGGTCCCGCTGCGAATCCGGCGCGGGCAAAGGACTTCATTCGGGGGTAGTCCTGCTTCAGTGCGGTGTGGATCTTCTGGAAGTCTGCACCGAATTCTTCTGCGATGACCCAGAACTGATTGCTGATGGCGAAGTTGATGTAGCGCCATGCATTGGCGTAGAGCTTGGCGAGCTCTGCTTCGATGGGACGAAGGAAGATGCCGATGGGCGCGAGACTGCGGAAGAGCTCTGCTGCACGCTTCCCTGCCTGTTCCGTGAAGCCTCCGATGAGCTGGGGCAGTTCCTTGAGCTCCTCCAGTGACTTCCCCTGGACGATGCGCTCGGGGCAATACGCGAGGTCGATGTCGCCTTTCTCCATGTCCTCCATCTGACGCCCGAGACGATCGGTGACTCCCGGGAAGAGCGTGCTTCGAAGCACGAGGAGTTGACCCGCTTTCATCGCATGGACGATTGTGTGCACTGATGTATCGAACGAGCTCACCGAGGGGTCCAAGTATTCATCGACGGGCGTTCCGATGGTGACGATGACGATCTCGACTTCTTTCAAGATATTGATGTCCGTTGTCGCCTTCAGTTTTCCTGATAGTAAAACTTTTGGAAGAAGTTCTTCGGCGCCTTCTTCCACGAATGGCATCACTCCTTTCATGACATTCTTCACACTCTCCGCATTGATATCGAGGAGGTGAACCATGTGCCCCTTCTCGGCGAATGCCATGCCGAGTGGGAGCCCGACGTGACCACAGCCTCCGACGATCGCGATGGATGGACGATGCATAGACATGGTGAAGAGACGGTGCTCATTCTCGACGGAAAAGGGGGCGAGGTCAAACGGGAGTGATCTTGATGCATTAGGTTCGTTTTTTCCCTCCCGGCAACCACGCATGGCGGATGCCTTGCATGTACCACCGCAGATACTCTGGGAGCCACGCCCAGAGACGGAAGCGCGAGACGCCTTCTCTTCTGTCATGCCACACGGTTGGTCGCTCCTCTATTCTCCAGCCGTTCCAGTGGGACTTCAGCACGAGCTCGATACCGAGCGCGAAGCTGACCTTCGTTTCGATGGGCATCGCGATGACGCGTCTGCTGTACGCACGGAAGTTGTTCGTCGCATCGTGTGTGGGGAGCCCTGCGACGTAGTGGAGCGAGAGTCCTGCCATCCGACTCAAGAACTGCTTGAAGACGGGTCCACCGACCTGTCCGCCACCCTTCATGTACCGTGATCCGCACGCGACATCAGCGCCCTCGCGTACGAGCTTTGCGAGTGCGGGGATATCCTTCGGTTCATCGGCTCTATCGCCCGCGACGAGGATGACGACATCTCCTCTACATGCAGAGAACCCTGCCTTGTATGCATTCAGTACACCTCTCCCGATCGTATTCTCGATGCATCGCACGTTGGGCGACGGGGGGTTCATCGCATTGATCGCGGGGAGCGTGTTGTCTTCTTTGAAATCGTACACGATCAAAATCTCATGGGGCTCAGAAACCTCCGCATCGATATCACGGATGAGCGACGGAGCATTCTCTGCTTCGTTGTAGACGGGCACGACGATGGAGAGAAGTTGGTTCACGGATTCTAGTGTACCATTCCCTCTGCAATGTCAGCTTCCAAAATTCGCGTCGGCATTCTCGGGACTGGTTTCGGTGCTTCTGTCCAGCTCCCGGGGTTCATGGGTCTCCCTGATGCAGAGGTCATCGGCATCGCATCGCATGATCCG
>CAZDQZ010000086.1:1904-4837 GCA_964507835.1 uncultured Candidatus Peribacteria bacterium
GGTACGTGGGCAGATCCAAAGAGGCCCTGGAGGTGGCAGTGCGACCATGAGCAGGGCGGTGGCGTGCTTACGGCACTCGGCGTCCACCTCTTCAATACAGCGGAATGGATGTGTGGACCACTCCAGAAACTCCGAGCGCAGACGGACATCACGATCACACATCGTCTCGATGAACAGAAGACAGAGAAACCTGTGACGAGCGAGGATGGCGCGTCGATCGATCTCATCGGTACCTATAATGTCCCCGTGCATCTTGAAATATCGAATGTCGATCCAAAGGGCGATGGACTCTCGATCGATATTCGCGGAGAGAAGAGCTCGCTCTTCCTTCGTAGCTCGTCGCAGGCGTACGGATCGGGCTTGAGCGTCCTCGAAGGAGCCGACATCACTACAGCAAAAGAGCTGTACGCAGACCCTGTTCCTCCTCAGGATCTCGATCAGCGCATTCCTCCTTTCCAGTCGCTTGCGTCACGCTTGCTTGCGTCTATTCGTGATGGTGATCGGTCCTTCAGTCCATCGTTTCAAGATGGGGTACGTGCGCAGATATTTTTGGAAAGTGTGCACGCATCCGCTCCCACGATAACTTGGGTGGACATGGGGAAGACCTCAAAATAAAGTACGTGTATGAAGAAAACACTTGTTACCCTTCGACTCCACTCAGGGCGAGAGATGTAGATACACTTTATTCAACACTGTATGTCAGCACAGAAAACACTTGTAACCGGCGGTCTTGGATTTATCGGAGCGTCGATGGTCCGCGCACTCAGTGCACGGGGTGAGAGTGTGCGTGTGCTCGATAATTCCTCGCGTGGTTCCAGAGAGAAGCTGGGTGACGCTATCGATGACATCGAGATTATCGAGGGCGATATCCGTGATCCTGCTGTTGTCCGGAAAGCAGTGCACGGCACGTCACGCGTTATTCATTTGGCATTCGTGAACGGCACAGAGTACTTCTACAAGTATCCGGCCTACGTGCTCGATGTCGGTGTGAAGGGGATGGTGAACGTCCTCGATAGTTGTATCGCGGAAGGCGTGAAGGATCTCGTCCTCGCATCGAGCTCCGAGGTCTACCAGACGCCACCGGTTGTCCCGACCGCCGAGTCGGTTCCTCTCTCCGTGCCAGACCCCCTCAATCCTCGGTATTCGTACGGCGGAGGCAAGATCATCAGTGAGCTCATGGCGATCAACTACGGTCGTCAGTACTTCGATCGCGTCGTTATTTTTCGTCCGCATAACGTGTATGGCCCCGCGATGGGTTACGAACATGTCATTCCGCAGTTCGCCATTCGCCTAGAGACGCTCTCGAAGGAGTCTTCTGTTCGCCCTCTTCCGTTCCCGATTCAGGGCGATGGTGCGCAGACACGCTCCTTCATCTACATCGATGACTTCACGGCTGGAGCTCTCCTTACCATCGACAAGGGTGCTCACCTCGGCATCTATCACATTGGTACGATGGATGAAGTGAGGATCGATACACTCGCGATGAAGATCGCGCAGACTATGAACATCGAGATCACGGTCGAGCGTGGCGCTGCTGCAGAGGGCGCTACCTTGCGACGGTGTCCCGAGGTGTCTACACTCACTGCACTGGGCTTTCAGCCACGATTCACACTCGATGCTGGCCTCGTGCCGACTGTCGATTGGTATCGCAAAAATCCTCCCACCGCGCGCACCTTGTCGACTCCATCACTTTTCCTTCCTTCATAACTCATGCCTTCTCTCTACGGTCCTGTCTCATCGTGCCAAACCTGCGGATGCACCGATCTCGAATCGGTCATCTTCATCGGATTTCTGCCATCCGTAAACGTGATGAATACCCTCGGCAATCCTCATGACAAGGAACACTGGTTCCCTGCCGAAATGCTCCGATGTAAGAAGTGCACGCTCGTGCAACTGGGGTACACCGCTGACCCTTCTCTCATTTTCCCACCCGAGTATCCGTACACGAGTGGAACGACGAGGATTCTGCGCGAGAACTTCGCTGATTTGTATCGGAAGACGAAGGCGCTCATCGGCCTCACGCCGGAGCACTTCATTGTCGATATCGGTTCCAACGACGGCACATTACTGAAGAACTTCAAAGACGGTGGACACAAAGTCCTCGGTGTCGAGCCATCGCTGACCGCGAAGCTTGCAGAGCAGGCAGGAGTGCCGACTCTCATGACATTCTTTGGGACGTCGGCGACGGATACTGTGCTGAAGTCACACGGTCAGGCTGACGTTATTACAGCCGCGAACGTCTTCGCACACATTCTGGAGCCCAACTCTGTCGTTGAGAATATCGTTCGTTTGCTGAAGCCCGATGGTGTGTTCATCTCCGAGTCGCACTACCTTCTCGATCTTATTCGTACGCTCCAGTACGACACGATCTACCATGAGCATCTGCGGTACTACTCCCTGAAGAGCATTTCGTTCCTGTTAGAGAAGCACGGTTTCACGGTCTTCAAGGTCGAACGCATCCCTACACACGGTGGTTCGATTCGCGTGTACGCCACGCGCGGGAAGAAGTATCCAGTCGACAGTTCTGTTGCCGATGTCCTCGCTGAAGAGACGAAGGCAGGCCTCGACAGTACCTCGTGGTGCTCTACATTCCGTGAGGGCATCCTGAAGTCCAAGCTCGGTCTGTACCGTTTGCTCGCAGATATCAAAGAAAAGGGTCAGACAGTCTACGCCATCAGTGCACCGTCGAGAGCGAGCACACTTGTCAATTACGTTGGACTCGATGACGGACTTATCCCTTGCGTGCTCGAGATCAAGGGGTCGAAGAAGATCGGCAAATTCATGCCGGGGCGCAATATTCCCGTCATCGAAGAGTCGAAGCTCTATGCAGATCAACCACCGTACGCTCTGCTTCTCTCTTGGCACATTGCCGACGAACTCGTGGTGAACCTGAAGAAGCGTGGGTACAAGGGTGACTTTATCATCCCGCTTCC
>CAZDQZ010000087.1:0-4837 GCA_964507835.1 uncultured Candidatus Peribacteria bacterium
GGAATTGGTGCGCGAATAAAGTGAAGTGGAATAAAGAAGAAGAGATCAAGAAAGCAGAAATGGAGAAGCTGAAGTCCGGAACTGTCTACCAGCAGGAGGATTATGCGAGGAGAATGACTAGGTGATGATTTTAGGATTTCTCGTCGACCGCGGGAAGCATCCCGCTCCCATTCTGAGAAGATTTGATTGTGTGATTGTGCACTGCCATACCTAGACTTACGATCAACATCGCCGCCGGGATCATCATTTGTCTGTAGAACGATTCCGCATTGAGCAGAAAGCGGACGTTCGGTGTTGCTAGGTACACGACGAGGAATTCTAGAAAGACAAGTAGTCCCCAGACAATTCCGGGGAAACTTGTGGTATCAATGCGCTGGTTTTTCTTCCGACAGTGTTCGTAGATTAGCGTTACTCCGAGAATAATGATGACGTACCACGCTATCCCAAACGATCCTCGGTCGAAGAGTCCATGCAGTACCTCAGAGAGTGCTTCCGGATGGAACGCGAATGTCGTGTCAGACCCGTGCGGGGTGAGGAGTAGCCCCTTCGTGAGCGCGAAGAGATGCCACGGGATGCTAAGAAGTAGTGTGACTCCTGCTGACCGTATCGCGAGCATTCTCGTTTCCTGCGTTCGCCCCAGTGTCAGCGCGACAATGAGCAACCACGGGATCAGGCCAAAGAATGTACCCTCTGATTTTGTCCAGACCGACGCAGATACGAATATTCCAGAGAGAAGAAGGAGCGTGAACTTCTTTTTTCTATCGACTTCTTCGTAGGTCAAATGCAGAAAGACAAGTGATAGCAGGAAGTATTGTGCGAGGACATTGTCTCCGTAGCCTTGTCCCAGATGCAGAGAGAAGAGGGGAATACTCAGGATGCCCGTGATCGTGAGGAGGGAGTGTAGCGATGACCGCTGGCTACGTATCACAAGAAACATCGCGACGAATGTCGAGAGTGACAGCAACCACAGAATCGCGTTTGCTGATGTATCGCTCCATTCCTTCTGTCCTTGGTTCACCGTGATCTGGAGCGCGTGGAAGAGGAACGGGTACTGTGGCTTCGCCATGCCACGGTCTTCCGTTGGATCGAAGGCCATGTGTCGATCGAGGAACGAAATCTTCGAGCGCATCGTCCAGTTCGTCACACTGTCGTACTGGAATGTCGGGAGCATCACTGCATGCGCGAAACTCTCGATGAACACAGCCCCAATGATGAGGACGCAGACTGATGAAAGAATCAGGAATCCTAGAGACTTTTTCTTTGCACTGTTCATATCGGCAGACGATGCTTCTTTCGGCATCTTCACGGCAAAGAAACTTGTAGTGACAGTGATCAGGATGAGCGGAAGGAAGATCGAGAGAGGGGAGAGGGCGATGCCTACGACGGTGAGTGCGAAGACGACAATGACGTTGAGGAGGGCGCCTATCGGTAGACCGAGAGCGATGCTGAGTGCCACGGATTTTTTCCCGAGGATCACGGTGACGACGGAAGCTCCCGCGAGAACGAGGATCGTTGTGCCGACTACGAAGAAGATAAGTGAGAGCATGTTTACTGGAGCGAGAACAGGATGGAACCGTCGGCAAAATCAGTGATTTTCTGTGCGGTTCGGTGAATCGATCCGCAGTGGAGCGTTACGTGTGATCCGTCTGCATCAATGGTCGTTTGCGTACTCCAGTCATTCTTATCCATGACGAGCGCGAGCGTGGCTCCTGTACTCACGTCTGAGACGTGGACGGGGTACGTAATGTATCGGACGATCTTCTCTTTGTAGTTCGTGCCGTCTCTGCACACCGCGACACGCACGGGCGTGGTCGACTGCTGACGGATATCGGTGATGGTCTGCCCTATCTGGTGTGCGGATCCTGCTTCATCGTAGATACCGTTCATGTACCCGACGAGGTGTTCGTGCGTGAAGCGGAGGAGGTCGATGGAGAAGCGTACGGCATAGAGAAGGGTGACAATCGTGAGGAGTGTCGTGATACTTGCAAGTCGTTTCTCTGGTTTGCTCAGAGCGAAGAGGATGCCTGCTATCACCACTGTCAGGAGTCCGAGTGCGATCGTAAATGAGATGCCGAAGATACGGTAACCACGGAGCGCGTGGTATGAGCTTGGGGTATAGGGTTCGACGGTCAAGAGGTGTCGCACGCCCGTCGTGATCAGTGTGAGTATGCTCGTTTCCTCGAAGGTAAGATTCGTGAAGCCGGCGTTGACCGTGTCCGACGTCGTGAGGAGATTGAGGAGGTACGTCGTCACTTTCGGTGTCCATCCCGGCGATACCGTGAGGTCGATGCGTACCGTTCCCTGCTCATTCTTCGGGAGCGTGAAGTGCATGAAGTCCATCGGGACATACGTCTTGTCACTCTGGAGCGGCACCATGAAGACGTCGATCGGATCGCTCGCTGTGTACGAGATGGTGAGCGCACTTCCTCTCCCTTCGATACTGGTAGAAGCTCTCCCTTTGTTTGCTTGGAGTGCTTGCTCGACGGTGTCGGATGCTGTGACGAGGGATGGTTCGATCGTCAGCGTTTCCGCGAATGCAGGAAGCGCGACAAGAAGTCCAATACAAGCCGTGATGACACGGAGGCGTTTCATCGACACGTTAGATCGATAGGACGATGATGAGTGCCATGATCTCCCAGGAAACCAGGCTGTAGAGGCTGTCGATCGCGAGTAATTTCACTGGCTTCTTCATATAGGCGAATCCTGTTGCGGTGACGCTTGCATTGAATGCGAGCCACAGAAGCGCAACGACGACGAGTGGAGCAAGTACGTCAGAGAAACGTGTCAGCGTGAGGATTCTCCCAAGCACGAGTGCTTGGATCAGGTTCCCGACGATATTGATGGCCATTGGTGATGCCATGTGTTTCAGGGTTGCTTTCTTCGGATCTCTGTTGATACCGTGGAGCTTCGCCCAGGGTGTACCAAAGAGCGGTCCGTACCAGACCATGCCGATGATCATCTGGATGATGACGCATGCCAGCACGATCATTGGGTGCTGGATACCGAACAGGAGAGGTGAGAGGAGAATGGACATGGGTTGGAAGGGGGAAGTACGCGTATGGTATCACGGGCGTGGGAGCTTGCATCCAGCTCCTCTGGATATTTCTATAATTTCACGTAGGATGTCGCAGTTCGGGACGTAGCTCAGTTGGTAGAGCGCCTGGTTTGGGACCAGGAGGCCGCGAGTTCGAGCCCCGCCGTCCCGACCATTTTCATCACCAGAATTCTTCACTACTTTCGTTGCTTCTTTGTTGTGCTTTAAGAAGAGAGCGCCTGGTTTGGGACTATGCCGCGGGCGAAGGTACTCTGCCCCGCCTGCCAGCCGAAGTTCAGCGTACTGATAGTCTATTTTTTCCGTAATGAATAGATGAGTTGTTCTTCTCCATATCGTTCAATTTCAGATACAACTTTCATGCCAATCTTTTCTAAGAGTTTTTTGGAAGCCACATTTTTCTTCTGCGTTTCCGCATATATTTCTTCTAATCCAAGAGCATCAAAACCATAGTCTATGACAGCTGTTACGACTTCAGTTCCATATCCCTTTCCCCAAAAGGTCGGGTCTAATTCATACGAAACTTCATAGTGTATTTGGTCGTGGTGTTTGGATATAGATATGAGTCCGATGAAGGTATTTGTTTGTTTCTCACGTATGATCCAATGCGATTCTGGTTCTTGTGCATTCAAAATTCCAATAAATTTCTGAGGCAAATCTCCTTCTCTTACAGCTCCCCCTAGATACTTTCTTGATAGCTCGTTCTTCTGAAGACTAAAAAAATCTTCATAGTCCTCTGCCGTTGGTTTCAATAGAAGTGTTCTAGCTGTCTCCATCTATGAAAGTATAGTGCAGTTTTCTTATCGATACATGCAGTTCTAGACTTCTAATTCGGCATCTTTACCGCATTTACTATCGCAATATTCTGCTAGCTAACCGCGAATGAGTGCGCCTTGCGTGTGGATATCTCCTGTGAGAAGCTCACCGTCGTTTTCATTCTTTCTCTTGTTCTATGCGTCCCTACAAGTATTTCGATCTCGTCATGTCTGCGTTCGTCGTAGTTCTTCTCATTAGTAATATTGCTTCGTCGGCGAAGATCATCGACTGGGGGTTTTCGATCTATAGATTACGTCTCAGCTTCGATGCGGGCACTCTCCTCTTTCCTCTCAGTTACATCTTCAGCGATATTCTCACAGAGGTCTACGGTTACGCACAGAGTCGACGTGTGATCTGGTCTGGTTTTGGCTCTGCGATCCTTCTGAGCGTTTCCCTTTTCATCGTTGGCAAAATGCCAGGAGAAACACAATGGCTACAGTATGCAGGAGATGATGCGTATGGGGCCATCCTCGGTGGTGTCGCGAGTGGAGGCATTATCATCGCGAGTGTCGTTGCGTATTTCTTCGGTGAATTTAGTAATTCTTTTTTCCTCGCCAAGATGAAAATATTCACACACGGCAAGTTTTTGTGGATGCGTACCATCGGTTCTACGCTCGTCGGTGAAGGCCTCGACTCACTCATTTTTACTTTGATTGCGTGTTCATTTGGCGTCTTTCCGTGGGAGATCGCGCTGAGTCTCATCGTTTCAAATTATGTCTTCAAGGTTTCCATTGAAGTTCTCTTCACGCCGTTGACGTATGCTATCGTACGATTCTTGAAACACGCAGAACAGGAGGATTTCTACGATCGCACGACAAATTTCAATCCATTCATTCTTTCTGCACGGTAGACATTCATCTCAGAAGAACATCCAATACACGATTTTCGTGACAGGATCCATATCAGGACCGTACACCAAAATGCCACCGAGAGCGCCTACAAGGCTTAGGGTTGTGAGTGCGATGATGA
>CAZDQZ010000088.1:0-3447 GCA_964507835.1 uncultured Candidatus Peribacteria bacterium
GAGTAGGATGATCTCCATTGTACTCCCAAGCGCAATGGCCACATTCACCTACAGTGACGTTCTGACTCTTCTGTCCATCGTGGCAGTGATCATGTTGATCGTTCTCCTCTACAACCTCATCTTCATGTCGGCGTCCCTTCGGCGCATGAGTGAGCGGATGGATAATCTTTCCAAAGACATCGAAGCAGTTGTCCTCAAGCCCATTGGTGCGATTGACTTCGTCGTCGATTGGTTCATCGGTGCCATCGAAGGCATGCAGAAGGGGAAGGAGGAGAAGAAGCATAAGAAATAAGAGGGCAGAAACGGAAAGAAAGGCAGAAAGGTTTTTTTATTTTCCTGCCTTTTCTGCCATTCCTGCCCTTTACTACTTTTCTGCCCTTTCTCCCTTTTCTGCCTTCGATTACACTTGGATCCATGTCCACTCCTCCTTCAGCAAAATCTCTCATCGGTGCAGACACGAACGACGTACCGATGTCTCTTCAGCGTATCGCAAGCGTTCGTCATGAGCCTGTCCGCCATTGGATTGGTCCGAAAGATGCTATAAAGCTCGCAAAGAAAGATGCTGATGCGTACGAGACTGCTCATCAAATCATGATGCGTCTCAGTATCGAGGCACCACTGAAGCACAAGTCAGGTCACCCCGGAGGTCCACTCTCCGCATTCACTGCGATGTACGAAGTCATGAGGAGACGTGATCCCGCCATCGATGAACCGCTCCGTATGAGCCCTGGGCATCTGTCGCTCCTTGCGTACAACTTGCAGTGGCTTTTTGGTAGAGACAAGGGCGATAAGCGCCTCGCGTCTCCACAAGCGATCATCGATACATTCCGTACTGCTGACGGTTTACCGGGGCACATCGAAGCAGGCATCGGCGATATTCCTTTCGGCACTGGGCCACTTGGGAAAGCGGTGTCCAATGCCCTCGGAGTTGCGTTCGCTCGGAAGTATCTGAAGCACGAAGGCATCGTGGATGTGTTGCTCGCTGATGGCGATAGTCAGGAAGGACAAGTCATCGAGGCATTCCGTTTGGCATCGGCACTCAAGCTCGATCACTTGGTCGTGCACGGAGATTGGAACGATATTCAGCTTTCGGGTATGCCCACGAAGACCGTCGCATCCGACTTCCCTGCGATTGCCTCGGCATGTGGATGGGCAGTGATCGAAGTCCAGAACGGCAATGATCAGGCGCAAGTTGCTTCTGCTCTCGATCTCGCCGATACACTCATTGGCAAAGGTCAGCCGATCTTCATCTGTTATTACACGACGATGGGTGATGGCGTTGCACTGATGGAAGAAGGATCGAATACGGGCAAGAAGAATTTTCACGGCGCGCCACTCTCTGCGGACGAAGCCAAGATGGCACTCGATGCATTGAAGCTTCCATCGCTTATAGACCTCACGAAGGCATTCACTCCTGTACGTGATGCACACAAGAAAGTGTATGAATTGGCGATCAAGAAGCGCACTTCTTCACGCTTGCCCTTCAAGCTTCCCAAGAGTTACACACGTGCGATTACAAAAGACGTTGGTGCCGCGCGCAAAGATTTCGGCGCGGTGCACCTGAAGGCTCTCATGGCAGGGGATCCACGCATCGTTGTTCTGCATGCTGACCTCGCTGATTCCGGTGGGTTTGGTGCTGTCGAAAAGGCATTTCCTGATCGTGTCATCAATGTCGGTGTGGCGGAAGCGAATATGTACATGATGGCCGCAGGCATGCGTCAGGCAGGACTTCTTCCCGTCACGTACACATTCGCTGCGTTCGGTACGAACGAAGCGAGAGCGAATGCGCGTCTCATCGATATCAACTCTGGACACATTCCACTCGGCGTCCTCCACGACTGCACGCATGCGGGCTTAAGTGTTGGCGAAGATGGCGAGACGCATCAGGAGCGTAACTACGTCAATATTCCCTTCGATCACACGCAGGTGTGGGTTCCAGGGGACAGTAATCAGGCAGCTGCGATGGCCGAGCGTGCCATGCAGATCATTGCCGAGGGCAGTGAGAGTATCTACGTCTTCGCAGGTCGATCGAATCATCCACAGTTACTTCTGCCATCTGGAGCGCCAGTGTACGGTCCTGCATATACATTCGATGGACGAGCAACGGTGGTGCGTGGTCACGGCGACATCCGTGATGATGCGACGATCCTGAGCTACGGCACTGCACTGCATGAAGCAGTAAAGGCAGCAGATATTCTGTCAGAGAGTCAGCGATCGGTCCGTGTACTCAACGTCGGTAGTATTCGTCCTCTCGATGCATCGGCAGTGATGAAGGCTGCACTCGAGACGCAACATTTGATCGTTGTCGAAGATCACAATACGGAGGGTGGGCTTGCATCGCAGGTGGCCGACCTCATCGCTGATCTGTCGATTCCGTGCACATTCCGTCGCATCGGTGTGCGCCATTACTTCCCTTCTGCACCGAGCGAGGAGCTCATGACGATCGCTGGCATCGATGCAGATAACATCGTGAATGTCGTCGAGGATCAGTTTGCATTCCGTCTCGCAGGGAGTGAAGAAGCATTCGTAGCGTGTGTGTATGCTCTCGGTGAGCGGTTGCTTGCGTCGCGCTTCGCACCGTCGATGCTTCCTTTCATCGAAAAAATTAGAGCTGATGAGCCCTACGTTCGTACACTCCGTGAGCTCTGGAAGTCTCGGACATTCAACGCGAAGAAACTCCCGAAGAATGCTGAGCTTCTTGAGCGTTTACCATCGGCATCGACATTTGAACTCCTCAATCCTCTCACGGGAATTCTCAGTGCAGAGAAGCACGATGCGGGGATGCTGTAGTTTCTATCGTATGGAAATAGCTTTGAGCTATTAGCTTTGAGTTATGAGAAAACATGAACTCATCGCTCATGTCTCATCGCTCACTGCTCATTATTCCTCCTCTTCTTCCAGCGTTCCTCCGGACACCACGAGAGGCTGATGATCGATGAAGACCGAGATATAGAAGCGCTTGATCATGTTCGTCGATGCCTTCAGCAGATCGGAAATGAGGGAGGTGAGACGTCGTATTTTCTTGTACAGCTCCGAGAGGAGGAATGCGGAACCAGGCTTGTGCGACCGTGCAAGCCTGCGTGTCTGCTTCTCCATCAGACGTATTTCGCGCTCCAGGTGTGCGATGAGTTTCTTCTGCATGATCGGTACGGGCGGAGCCTTCGCGATGGCTTCGTCGCGGGCCGATGTGCCCCCCGTTCCACCTTGCTGAGCACCCTGACTGCCTGTGCCTCCTCCACCCATGTCTCCTGATTTGTCTTCTCGTACACGTGAAGCGACGTTGCCCATCAAGTCGATGATGTCGACAACTTCCTTCAGCTTCTGCGGTTGGAACACGACGTTACTCGTGCGCTCTGACGCTTTCGTGATGGATCCGCCCGCTGTCTCAGCACTGAGCTTTCCGGCGTTCATACTCTCACATTATAGCTTATTTCAGGGGAAAAGTCA
>CAZDQZ010000088.1:3547-4784 GCA_964507835.1 uncultured Candidatus Peribacteria bacterium
TCATCTCCTGCCTTCTCTGCTTCCTCACGCTCTTTCTTCATCTTCTCGAGCGTGGCTGCATCGATGGGCTTGAGAGCTTTGATCGAGAGGCCGATCCTGCGCTCGTCGATGTCGATGTTGATGACTTGAGCCTCTACTTTCTGACCGATCTTCAGCGCTTGTGCTGGATCCGTCACTTTCTCGTGAGCGATCTCTGTGAGGTGGACGAGACCCGTGATGTCTTTCTCGAGAGCGAGGAATGCGCCGTAGTCAGCGAAGCGGACGACAGCACCTTCGACCTTCTTGCCCACCGGGTAGCGCTCGGCGATCTCTTCCCATGGGTCCTTCGTGATCTGCTTGATACTGAGGGAGAGCTTCTCGCCATCGACGCCGATGATCTTCACCTTCACGCGGTCACCGACTTGTGCGAACTCGGATGGGTTCTTCACGTGACCCCATGCGATTTCGGAGATGTGAACGAGACCCTCGAGGCCATCGAAGGCAACGAAGAGACCGAACTTCACGATGCCACTGACGAGACCATCCTTGACGTCACCGACAGTGAGGCCTTCCAAAGCTTTGGCACGCTCTTCCGCCATCGCTTCGCGCTCGGAGACGACGATCTTTCCTGCGGCTTCGTCGAGCGTGATGATCTTGACCGTGAACGTGTGACCGATGAACTTACCAAGGCGTGTGATGATTTCACTCGAATCGGAATTGCTGACGCGTGGGTAGTTACTTGGGGAGAGCTGAGAGACAGGGAGGAAGGTGCGGATGCCGTCGATGTTGGCAAGCAGACCACCCTTGTTGGCTTCCTGAGCCGTAAACTTCATCGTCTTGTCATCGGCGATCATCTTGTGGAAGCGATCCCATGCCTTCTGCTGGCTTGCCATACGGAGACTCATGACGACCATGCCTTCGTCGTTCTCTTCCTCGAGCACGAGAGCGGCGACAGTCTCACCTGTATTGAGTTCGCGGTACGTATTGAGAGAATCGCGGAGTTCGCGACCGGAGACGATACCGGTGGCTACACCGGCGAGATCGAGCAACATCTTGTTCTTGCCCTTGAAGATGACAGTTCCTTCCACGAGCTCTCCGGGCTTGGCACGGAAGACTTGTGGGGAATCCTTCAAGAGTTCCTGCATCACTGCAGACTGCTTCTGGGTGGACGTGGATTTTTTCGCCATAAAGAATGAGGGGTGCAAGGTGGGAAATAAAGGCTTCTTTGGGCTCTTGCACGAGCAGCACAACGAAGACG
>CAZDQZ010000089.1:0-4744 GCA_964507835.1 uncultured Candidatus Peribacteria bacterium
AGGTCATGTGCGAGGGAACGAATGTAGGTCCCCGAATCACAATGCACACAGAGAGTCACCGATGGAAACGTGTACGCAGTAACCGCGCAGGAATGAATCGTCGTTTCCCGCGCCTTCATCTCCACATTCTCCCCACGCATTGCCTTTCGGTACGCACGCTCACCCCCGACGTGGATGGCAGAATAGATAGGAGGGACTTGGCTGATCTTCCCGATGAAGTGATCGGTGATGAGTGTCTGGATACGGGACGAATCCTCTGGAATGACCCATCCTGTTTTCAGCGGAACCTCTTCGATAACGCCCTCGGCATCGTACGTGGTGGAGACAGCACCGAGTCGTAGATCAGCGATGTACTCTTTTTCGAGCCCCACGAAGAACTCGACGACCTTGAGAGCCTTGGAACCGACGGCAAGAACCATAAGGCCTTCTGCTTCTGGATCAAGGGTGCCGAGGTGCCCGATGTCTCGTTCGTGTAGCTGGCGACGCACAGCGCCAACGACGTCGTGACTGGTCGGCCCGCGTGGTTTATCGATGAGGAGGAAACCATGACGCATGAGAAGCGCAGAATACGGTGATTTATCGATGCAAACAATATGACAATATTGCAATACAACAATTTTATATCATCTGTGTTCACGCTAGGCTTGATTCATGTTCAACCTAACGCTCAGCTGGGATTTGTTCATCGTCGTCTTCTTCGCGATCGTGATGAGCTACAGCTTCATCATCGGGAAGCACCAATCCGTACGAGTCATCATCGCGAGCTACATCGGCATCATCGCCACGCAGGGCATCGGCAATGTCATGAGTCGCCTCGTCGGAAATTCTGAACAGATGTTCAGTGCGATCGGCATGCCGACAGATCCAAGCGTCATCGCGCTTGGGAAAATATTCATCTTCGCCATCTGTGTCATCATCTTCGTGACGAGGAGTGGCATCGATGTGTCCTACGAAAAAGATGCAGGACGCATTCTCTCCATCGTCTACACGGGCTTTTTCGGCTTCGCCACGGCAGGACTCATCGTCTCCACCGTGCTCACGTACGCGTCTGGAAGTGGGATTCTGGATGCGACACTCATAGCGCAGGGAGCGATCGCGGACATCACGAAGGGCTCCACACTGATGCAACTCATGATCCTGAACCAAGACATCTGGTACACGCTTCCTGCTTTTCTGATCGTCGCAACAGGTTTCATCCACAATGATTGAGCGAAAGACAGACGAGAGAAATGGAAAGTAAAATGCACTTGCGCCCGCAGAGGATGCCTTAGATAATTGCCGATGTTCTCCCATTCCCCAATCCTATGAAGAAACTTCTCCTCTCTGCGTCATCCGCCGTTGCGGCATCTCAGCTCTTCGTCATGAGAGCATTTGCTCAGCTCTCAGAACCACCACCAATCACGGGGCTTGCAACCGAGACCGATGTCAACGGTGCCATCATCAAGGTGATCACGTCCATCCTCGACTTCATCCTCATCGTCGCGGTGCTCTTCGTCATCATCGCCGGTGTACGCCTCATCGTCTCCGGTGGAGACGATGGAGAGAAAGACAAAGCAAAGCAGACGATCATTTACGTTGTTGCCGGTATCATCGTCGTGCTCTTCGCCCGCGTGATAGTCACATTCGTCAACTCCGCGTTCTCCTGAACCACTCCTCTCTACGATGTTCAAACCCTCCACCGTGGAGGGTTTTTTTGTAACGCCCTCAGGCAGATGCGGGCACTGAGTCTGTCGAGAGTATCGTAGGTTTCTCAGGCTCTGAGCTTTTGATGGCCTTCTCGCGAATGTGTCTCAACGGATCTCGTATCCAGATCGCATCCGATGTCACTTCACTGATATCACTCGTTGGGATGGGTTGACGGTAGATGAAGAAACGACGAGGGAAGATCCACTCCACCATGCAATGTCTCGTATCGAACTGTACATCGGAACATGTTCCGAGGAGTCTCTTGGAGTCTTCAATTCGAATATGTTGACCGAGAAACGGTCGTGGATCACGGAAGAAAGATTGGAGCCGTACGAGCTCATCAGGCGGGCAGAGTCGATCAATGCTCGAGACATGGACATTCGTTCCCCATGCGATGATGTCGGATGTCTGAAGAAAGACATTTGACGGCAGATCGGGGACTGCGGAGTGCACAAAGAAGCCCTCGATTTTACCTGTGTCAGGATGGATGAGTGGGTCACTGAGGAGGCCGACAAACTGTTGAGTCTGATCATCCACGACGGGCGTACCGAGGACACTCGAGAGACGAACGTGCATAGTGTGATTGTAGGGCGGAGAAAGCAGTGAAGGAAGCGATGTGGCAAAAAAGAACGAAACGCGGTATACTATTTGTAATGCATCTCTTCGCAGGATCATCTCATCCGGCACTCGCTACTGCGCTTGCAACTGCGATGAAGACCCCTCTCGGAAAAGTGACGCTGAAAGCGTTTAGCTGTGGAGAGCGTTACGTGAAATTTCAGGAGACGATCCGCGGAAAAAGTGTCTACATCATGCAAACCGGTACGAAGAATCCGAACGAAGATCTCATGGAGCTCTTCCTCATGTGCCAGGCTGCCAAACTCAGCTTCGCGAAGGAAGTCCACGTCATCATCCCTCACTTCCCCTACGCCAGACAGGATCGCGTCGCAGAACCACGTGAACCAATCTCCGCGAAGCTTGTCGCACACCTTCTCGAAGAAGCAGGCGCAGATCACGTGATCACGCTTGATCTCCACTCACCGCAAATCCAGGGGTTCTTCTCGGTGCCTGTCGACGCGCTCGATGCGCGGTCTGTCTTCGCGGAATACTTCACCAAAAAGAAGCTACAGAATGCCGTCGTCGTCGCCCCCGATGCGGGTGGAGCGAAGCGCGCGAAGAAATTTGCCGATGTCATCGGTGCCGAGCTTGCCATCATGCACAAGCACAGGAGCGGACATCACAAAGCGGAGATCCAAGACGTCATCGGTGCCATCGACGGCAAGACGTGCATCATCTTCGATGACATGATCGATACGGGTAGCTCCATGATTCCTGCGAAGGAAGCCCTCCTGAAGCGCGGAGCACATCCGGACATCTACGCCGCCGTCACCCATCCGATCTTCTCCGGTAAAGCGATCGAGAACCTCACGAAGGCCGGATTCAAGGAAGTCGTCGTCACAGACAGCATGCCCGTTGATCCATGCGCCTTCCCAGGGCTCACAGTCCTCTCCATCGCTCCCCTCCTCGCCCTCGTCATCAGTCACATCGAGAGTGGACAGAGTGTCACCGAGATCTATAGGCACTAAGCGTAGTACGCGACCGAGAGAACGATCACCGTCACCATGAGCACGTACACGCCGACAGTTGCTTCGGCGAGGGTGTGTAGGAGTGTTGGGCGAATCGCTCTGATGCCACTAAGCAGAAGAAAAGTGAACGGAAGAACAGTAGGAGTGATGTAGCGGAAGTGCTGTGACACAGCGAAGGGGTACTGCAGACGGAAGAGGAGTACCGATCCGATGAACAGAAGAATCGTAAGCGCATGAGTGAGGCGCTTGTCCCTGACATCATGGAATGAGCCATAGAGAGCAATGGCGAACAGGATCATCGCGAAGACGTGGAGCATCGCTGTATTCGAGTAATGGAGAGAGCCCACCTGGGACGACCGAAAGAGTGTCTCGAGGAAGTACGCTGAGCGCGTGAGTGGATCAGAGGCACTTGGCGATGGATGCAGAAGAATGGCAACTGGACTGAATGTGAAGATCTCACGAATACTCGGGGCGAGAATGACAGTGCTCACTTGTTGAAATGCATTCG
Organism: uncultured Candidatus Peribacteria bacterium; assembly: GCA_964507835.1. Taxonomy (GTDB): domain Bacteria; phylum Patescibacteriota; class Gracilibacteria; order Peribacterales; family Peribacteraceae; genus CAZDQZ01. The sequence goes on from CAZDQZ010000089.1 coordinate 3,778, forward strand.
CTACGAGCGAAATACTGCCTCCAGATACAAACCGGTAGATGTACCACCATCCACCGACGATGAACGCTACGGCGCCCACAATCGATACTTTCTGCAGACGATGACGCCATGAACATGTGCTACAGACGATGAGAATGGCGCTGATAACGACCCACGGCAGAGCATTCGCCTTCGTGAGAAGCCCAAGCCCACACACGATTCCAACGAGGAACCACGGTCGCAAGTGATGGAGTGGAAGCGCACGGAGCACTGTGCCAAACCAGAGGAAACCACACAGTGCCAAGAGCGCATCATTACTGATCTGTGATGACAGATAGATGAGTGAAGGGAACGACGCGATGCAGAGGGCTCCAAGGATGCGTGATGACCCCGTGAACGCACGAACAATGATCGAGACACCAATTAGCAATGTACCGACGGAGAGAAGGAGAGGAAGAATCTGCAGGAGCAGAGAGGACATCGAACTATCGAGAGCGAACACTCGTGCAGTGAGCGCAAATGGTAGTGAGAGAATGTAGAAGAGCGGTGCCTGGTGACCTTGCCAGATCTCACCTGCAAGAGGCAGACGTAGGTGAGTGATGAGGAAGTGAATGTATTCCAGATGCCCCTGCGCATCGTACGAGCGGAGGAATGATGGGGTAGAGAAAGCGTACACAACACGAAGGACGGTACCAAAAAGAGTGATGCAGAGGACTGAGCGAGGGAAAACAAGAACACCAAACGATTGGAGAACAAGGATCCATGCACCAAGCGCAAGGATGCAGAACACAAGCAGAAGAACCGACTGCCAATGCAGTAGGGACGGCTCCATCGCGAACATCATGAGCGGTGGATTCGTCGTGATCGAGAGCGTGGTCTCGAGAGTGTTGTCACCAACATGGAGGTACTGCCGGAGTGGAAGCTGAGCACCGGTCACCACGGCTATCCTCTGCCCATTCACGGAGAAAGAATCGATGTGATCACGCGC
>CAZDQZ010000090.1:0-4498 GCA_964507835.1 uncultured Candidatus Peribacteria bacterium
AAGTAGAGACGCGCCTCTACAAAGAATAGAGAAAGCGCCCATAGGGGCGTTTTTTTAAAATTGAACTAGGGAAGCGGGTCTCCGACCCGCGGTTGTTGTGATCGACACCCGCAGGTCAGGAGACCTGCTCCCTAGAAGAAAAAACTGTGGGTAGAGACGCGCGAATCGCGCGTCTCTACTTTGATGTGTCACTCGCTTTTACACTCGGCGTCGGTGCCTCCTTCTTTACCTCCGGAGTCTTCACATCCTTGGTTTCTTTGTTTTCCTTTGGTTCCTGTTTTGCTTGGCTTCCTTTTCCCGCGCTATCCGTCTTATAGAAGCCACTTCCTTTGAAGTGTACCATCGGTGCCTTTATGATTTTCTCGACGTTCTTTGCACTCTTACATGTCGGGCATGCAGGTTTTTGATCGGTACCCATCGGTAGGTGCATCGTGAATTCTTCTGTGCACTTTCCGCAGACGAAGTGGTAAGTAGGCATGTCAAAATCATTCTACTGCAGATTGTTCTCGACGCAATTTTCACGCGACATTCTTTGTGTCTCTCTTCAAGAATGCTGGAGGTTGGCCCGTGACGACCATCTTGAGCCCCATACCTGCGACAGCGAGCGCAAGGACGGGTCCTGCGACGCCCATGAGTGCTCCACTGATTGTGCTGATGCGACTGGTCGCAAACTGCGCAGGAGAGAGCATAGAAGCGGGTGCTTCTGTGAGTGTGGGTACGCTTGGTAGCTGAGGATTGGGTTGCATGTGTGTTTCTCTTTATTATAGCAGAAAATAGTCTATTTTTCTACAGGATCAACTGAAGATCTTCCCATAGAAATAGCGAAATCCTCCGATCGCGAGTGCTACTCCACCCACGACTAATACTGTATTAATGAAGAGGGGGTTATGGAGCAATGCTACTGCCGGTGCGGAGCTGAGTGCCGGGTTCATAGGATGAGATTAATTCAGGCTTTGCAAGCCTCGTAGTACATCACTTACAGGCTTGAAGACTACAGCATGCACAAGTCCTGCGGTGTATGAAGCGGTATCTTTTATAACATGCACAGGATCGTCGGTACGAATATTTAAGTCTCCAATTGCTCGCGTCACATTGAATCGAGTAGAGGTACTTGCATGGCTTGGTGTACCTCCGAGCGAGCGAATTCCGTCTGCGGCAAGGCTTGGAATTACGTCCGCTACATCGAGTACTCCTTGGCCAATCCGTAACGCGCCACGAAAACGTCCGTTGGTACCTGTGATCACTTGTCCGGCTCCTCCCACTATATTCCCTACTGCACCGAAGGTACTTTCTTTCGTCCTTTGATATCCTCTGAGCGGTTCCATATTGATGCTCTGAAGGAAAATGAGTCGTTTTTCCTTCGCCGATGTTCTGAATCTATTTTCCATTAGCATTTATTCTACTCTCTATAGACGTTTGTCTCGGAAAATCCTGACATTTTCTGTATACTTTTCTTGTGTTGGATAAAGCCTACGATCCACAGGCGGTAGAAGATGCCATCTACAAGCGATGGGAGGAGAGTGGTGCCTTCAAACCAGAATCGTGTGATCCGAAGGGTGAGCCCTTCACGATCAGTATGCCTCCGCCCAATGCCACAGGACAGCTTCACCTCGGCCATGCCGTGATGCTCGCGCTCCAGGACATCTTCATTCGCTTCGCGCGCATGCAGGGTAAGAAGGCGCTCTGGGTGCCGGGGACGGACCATGCTGCGATTGCCACCGAGAACGTCGTCATCAAACAGCTCAAGGACGGCGGGATGAAAGATCCGCGGAAAGAATTAGGTCGAGAGAAGCTCGTTGCAAAGATTGCGGAGTTCGTGGAGAAGAGTAAGACGACGATTCGCTCGCAAGTCCGCAAGATGGGTAGTTCCTGCGATTGGAGCCGTGAACGCTACACGTTTGAGCCGTCACTGAACCGTTGTGTGAATGAAGTCTTCTGCATGATGAAGAATGACGGGCTGATTTACCGAGGACACAGGATTGTGAACTGGGACCCCAAGCTCCAGACGACGGTCTCGGACGATGAACTCGTGTACAAAGAGGAGAAAGGATCGTTCTATACGTTCAAGTATGGCCCCTTCGAGATCGCGACTGCACGCCCCGAGACGAAGTTCGGCGACAAGTACGTCGTGATGCACCCGAAGGATAAGCGCTACGCCAAATATAAGCACGGTGAGACATTCACAGCGGAGTGGATCAATGGTCCTGTGCGTGCGACGGTGATCAAGGACGACTGCATCGATATGGAATTCGGCACCGGAGTCATGACCATCACGCCATGGCACGACAAGATCGATTTCGATATCGCGGAGCGTCATGGCCTTGAGAAAGAGCAGGTCATCGGCTTCGACGGGAAGCTTCTTGAGATCGCTGGTGAATTTGTAGGCATGAAGATCGAGGAAGCGAGACCGCTGATCGTCGAGAAGCTCAAGAACAAAGGGTTACTCGTAAAGGTTGATGAGAACTACGTGCATAACAAAGCAGTTTCTCAGCGCGGTGGGGGAGCCATCGAGCCACAGATTAAGCTTCAGTGGTTCATTGATGTAAATAAAGAAGTCGTGCCGTGGACCTCGCCTACAAAAAATACGCCTAATCAGCGCGGGTCTTCTGGCCCGCAGACGTTGATGAGCCTCAAGCAGATCATGCATAGCGTTGTGCATCATGGAGACATCGAGATTATTCCCGATCGCTTCAGCAAGACGTACTTCCACTGGATCGATAACCTGCGTGACTGGTGCATCAGCCGTCAGATTTGGTGGGGGCATAGGGTGCCCGTGTATTATTGTACGAAATGTAAGAATGATGACGGGACTCCGTTGGATCTCATGACCGTCAATCCAGAGCGTCCGACCATTCATCAACTCTGCGGATCTCCGGTTGAACAAGACCAAGACACCCTTGATACGTGGTTTTCAGCAGCAATGTGGACATGGTCGACTCTCGTTGACCCGAAGGTGACGGAGAATATGGGCTTGAGTCTCGAGGAGATACTAGCGCAGAGTCCAGACTTCCAGAACTTCCACCCGACAGCCGTGATGGAGACAGGCTACGATATCCTCTTCTTCTGGGTCGCGCGTATGATCCTCATGACGACGTACGCGACCAAGCAGATTCCTTTCAAGACTGTCTACTTGCACGGTCTCATCCGCACACGCGACGGGAGAAAGATGAGTAAGAGTGATCCCGATACGATGATCGATCCACTCGACATGATCGCGAAGTACGGTGCTGATGCTCTCCGCCTCAGTATGATCGTTGGTCAGTCACCGGGAGCGGATTCACGGTTGTACGAAGAGAAGATCGCAGGGTACCGAAACTTCATCAATAAACTGTGGAATGCGAGCAGGTTTGTCCTCATGCAGTGTGAGCAGGCGGGGATCGATCCGAAGGCGATCGACAAACTTCCTGAGATGCACTCATTATCACTCGCCGATCGTGCCATCCTTCACGCGTCGGAGTGTTTGATCGAGGATGTTACGAAAGGACTTGAATCCTACAGCTTGAGCGAGGTAGGCGAGAAGCTCTACAGCTTCACGTGGGATTACTTCTGCGATTGGTATCTAGAGCTCAGTAAGGGCACAGCTAATCACGCAGTCCTCGTCCATGTCTTACGTCGAGTGCTGAAGCTCCTGCATCCATACTGTCCGTTCGTGACGGAAGAACTCTGGTCACAGGTTGGTCCGTCTGGGTCCAAGGCGCTCATTGCTGAGTCGTGGCCTGTAGCAAAGAAAGAGAGGAAAGATCAGAAAGCTTTCGATGATCTTCAGATTCTTATCGATGTTATTTCAGCTATTCGCAAGCTCCGTACGGATAGTAACGTAGAGCCGAGCAAGGAGGTTTCTGTCACGCTTGTCAGTAAGGAGCACTGTGAAGGTCTAGAGGCACAGGAGTCGCATATTCGGCGTATGTGTAAAGTCGGTAGCCTGACCATTCTGACGGATTCGAAGAAATTTCAGAACTCTGCAAGCGCATTCCTCTCTGACATTGAAATACATCTTTCACTTGAGGGACTCTTTGATCCTGTGAAGCTCAAAGATAGCCTACAGAAAGAGCAGGCGGAGCTTACGAAGTATGTTGCTGTTCTGGGTGGCAAACTCAAGAATAAGAACTTCGTGGAGAGGGCGCCAAAGGAGCTTGTGGATGCAGAGAAGCAGAAGCTGAGTGAGGCGGAGGGGAAGTTAGGCAAGATTGGGGAGAGGCTGAAGGGATTGTAATATTAGATTGGCAAGCACCATTGACGCAGCCACGGAGGGCTACTCCTTTTTTGTGTGTTTATGCTAAGAATGAGCTTTGTTCATGAGGGTTGTTTTTTTATCCAATAGAAAATGGAGCGCCCCTCCCTGCCCGTCCGGCAGGCGGGCGCGGGCGCGTTGTTTCAATGTGAAGTGTATGTTTGCCAACCGCGGGAAGCATCCCGCTCCCGATCAATATGAGGAGCTACTCTACCATCGGCAAATCCAACTCTTTCCTCGTCCCTGTATTCACCGCCAGTGCCGAGC
>CAZDQZ010000091.1:0-4467 GCA_964507835.1 uncultured Candidatus Peribacteria bacterium
GTCCCTGTCGGCAGTGTGATTGCTTTCTGCTCACCGTTCCATGAGATGGTGATTGCCGGATCAGGGGAGAGGATGATGTCGACATTGCCGAATCTGCTCATAAGTCTGCGGAGTTCCATCGCTTCTGAGTTTGGTACGGGCTCGCCATTCATTTGGATGTCTGATTTTCTGACGGTGAGCGCGCCATTCCTGAGTGAGGGTGTTGCATCCTTCAATTCTACTTTCTTCACGCCCCATACTTTGAGGATCGCACTCTCGAGTGTTGTCTCTACAGCGACTTTCATGGGGTCGAGAACTTTCTTTGGCTCGAGCAGTGCAGCGAGGCTGAGAGCGATTCTGGGGCTTCCTGCACCGATATTCTTTGACTGCTCTCTAAAGTCCTTCAGCAGTTCTGCTATCGACTTCGCTGGGTTTTGCTTTAGATGAGCTCTGTACATTTTCCAGACTGATGCATCGATTGTAGGATCGAAGATGAACGATGGATTCTGCTGTACGAATGTCGTCATCTGTTCACGAACGTTCGTAAGTTCGCCGATCTCACCGAGGAAATCGGCACCGGGGATCGTGATTTTCCCGATGAGTGGGACCGTCACATTATTGAGCCCTGCGATGAATTCGAAGATTTGATTCTTTAGTCCTGCAGGCAAGGGGAGTGTATGGAGGATGCTGGCAGCGAACTCCGTTGCCTTAAATTGCATCTTCTCCACGATATTCGGCGGAGTGGCAGGTGTGGATGGGGCAACTGCTACGGTCGATGGCGTCTGCGTTGGCGTGTTCGATGCTTGTTGGAGACTACGTATTTTTTGTTCCAGAAGATCAAGTTGTTCATTCGTACCTGATTGCTTCAGTACTTCGAGCCTTTTTTGTGCTTCGGTCTGTAGTTCTTTGCGTTCCACTTGTTTCTGCTGATTGTTCGCATCGAGTGGCTTTGTATGTGCCTCATCAATTGTTGTACGCAGATCTTCCAGCGACATTGCTGGAATCTGCTTGATGTTCTCTTGGTGTGTGTTGATGGCTTCGCTCATGCAGTAGGGGAAAGAGTGGCGGTAGCGGGCGTGCTCACCATCGTGAGATACTGCTCGAGCGCAGGGCTCCAGGGGAGCTTGTCGGCTTCATCGAGGAGATTTTTTAGGCGTGCGATTTGTTCCGACGACATGCGTGGAAGGTTTTGTTCCCAGTACTGTTTCTCGGCAGGCGTCAGAAGACGACTGTCTTGCACTCGCTGGTGGAGCGTCACGAGGTCCATATGTGTATGAAGATTTCTCATTATTATACATCATTTTCCGATTTTTAGAAAGGTTCGCCTTTCTCATCTTTTCTGGTAGGCTCTGAGCATCTTCCCCATTCTCTCATGCATGTTGAACACGTCGAGCGCGGTGTCCGCTACAACGATCAAGAACTCATTCTCCTCGCCAAGAAAATTGGTCGCCTCGCGACGTACTGCCGGTTCATCAAGGACGAATCTGCGAAGATCAAGGTAGAAGCAGAGAGGCGCGATACGAAGAAGGATCGCGATCAGGTGAAGGTCGATATTACGGTGTACCTTCCAAAGAAGATTCTCCGTGCCGAGTCACGCAAGTTTACAGCACTCGATGCTGTCGATAGTTGCATCGAGAAGCTTGAGGAACAGGTGAAGGAGTATAAGGAAATGAACACAGGCAAAGGCAAAGCTCGCAAGGCCAAGAGGCTGTCTGGAAAGCAGAAGAAGATAGTGAGCGCGCTGGGGATGTAATGGTCGTATATTGAATATCGTATGTCGTATATCGCGTTATTGTCTCGAGACAATAAAAAAATTACGACATACGATATACGAAATACGATATTCGCGATACACGAATGTTATTACATTTTTCTCCGAACTACTTCTTCGCTGGAGCTTTGGCATCCTTGCCTGCAGTTTTGTCATCCGCCTTTGTGGCTGGAGCACCGGCAGTTGGAGCTGCACCTGGAGCTGTGGCAGTGGCACCTTCTGCAGGAGCTGCGCCTTCCGCTGGGACAGTCCCTGGAGCAGGTTCGATGACCTCTTCCTTACGTGGCTCCTGGACGGTGAGAATGACGGTTTCTGGTGAGTTCTTGAGAGTCACACCGCTCGGTACTTTGAGGGATGCGACGGTGATGGTGTCGTGGAAGTTCTCGAGTGTCGAGATATCGACGGTGAAGCCAGAAGGCAGGTCGGCAGGGAGACAGCTGACTTCGAGCTGGCCATGAACGATGACGATCATGCCACCTTGTGTCTTCACTGCTGGGGACTCGCCGGTCGTGAAGACAGGGACGTGAGTAGTGACCTTCTTCGTCATATCGACGGCGTAGAAGTCGACGTGCTCGATTTTGCTCGTCACGGGGTCAAAGCTGATGGCATGGATGAGGCAGGGGAGCTTCTTGCCATCGAGATCAACCTCAACGAGCGTGTTCTCTCCAGCGCGGACGTGAACGTTCTGCAAATCCTTTCCACTGCACTTCACGAGCGTATTCTTCACATTCCCGTAGACGATGCCAGGGACTGTTCCTTTCGCACGTAGACCGTTCACTTTTTCCTTCGGTTCGCGTGTTTGGATGGCCAATGCAATAGATTCTTTCTTCATAGCCGGGATACTGTAGAGATTGTTTGAGAATTGGTCAAGGAGCTGAAATGAGGTCAGGAATTTACGGAGGGTTGGTACGTTGGGTAGGTTTGGTAGGTTGGGTGGGTTTTTTCTTTTATTCTTTCACCTTACTTACACCTCTTACCCCTCCTACCATTCCTACCTCACTTTTTCACCTCCTCGCCACTTCCAGAAGTATTGTAGCGCACTCACCATATGGATTCTGCCGATGCGAGTAGAGATCAAGTCCCAGAAGCTCTCGCCACTGAGGCGCCGTGGCCTGTCGAGCGCTTGTACGAGGGGAAAGTAGACGACTCGTTTGCCGTGTGTACGGCACCTCCGACAGAGATCGGCATCCTCAAAGAAGAGGAAGAAGCGCGCGTCGAAGCCATCGAGTGCTGTGAAAAATTCTCGAGAGATAAGGAAACATCCTCCCACCACCCAATCGACATCTTGTATTTTGTCGCTATCGGCGGAGAGCATGAGGTACCGGTCGAGAGCTTTGTCGAAGACTTTTCCTGCGATACTGCGCCTGGAGATGAGATCGATGAGCCGAGGGTCTCTGCGGATGGATAAGCGTCTCGTGCCATCAGGATGTACCAGTTTTGGCCCCAGGATGCCGATCGTTGAGTCTCTATCCATTTCATGTACTAATTTTTCAAGCCCCGTTGGTTCTAAGCGCTTATCTGGATTATTGATCAGAAGATATTTTCCTCGCGCGTACTGCACTCCTTTATTATATCCGTAGCCAAATCCGTGATTCCCCGGTGTCTCGACGATGCGAACATTCTTTATTCCTCTGAGATTGGTGCGCAGAATGCCGATGGAGTCATCACAGGAGTGATTGTCGATGACGATGATTTCTAGTTGATCGGCAATGCTTTGCTTTTGCAGTGCCTTCACGCATTCCACAGCGCTTCTTCCCGCACCGTAGTTGAGGATGAGGACGGAAACGAGAGGAGAGCGATGAGCGATGAGCGGAGAGCTTTGAGACATGAGGACAGGAGAGAGTATATAGGATGCGTTCTTCGCGGTAAGATAAGAATATGATGGAGAAAAAAATTCATGATCGGCTGACGATTCTTCGGAGGCGTGTTGCAAAAGTTCCAACCGATCCTGGCGTGTATCGTTGGCTCGACAGTGACGGGAAAATTCTCTACGTCGGTAAGGCGAAGAACTTGAAAAATCGCATGCAGACGTACGTGCAGGATGGACTTAAGCGCTCGCCGTGGACAGAGATCATGGTTCGGCAGATCGCTGATTTCGATATCACCGTCGTTCGTAGTGAACTAGAAGCGCTGATTCTGGAAGCAAACATCATCAAAGAACTGCAACCGAAGTACAACGTGCTCCTGAAGGATGATAAGGGGTACGTGTACGTGCGTGCCACGCTCAAAGATGCGTATCCCAGCATCGAGGTTGTACGAAGGATCGAGAATGATTCCGCGAAGTATTTTGGTCCTTTCATCAGTGGGTCGAAGGCGACGGAGGAGACGCTCTCGATGATCGATAGCATCGTGCACTTCAGGGCGTGCAAAGGCTCTCTCGATGCCTTGAATGCAGGTAAAACGGTAACGAAGAACCCGTGTCTGGATTATCAGATCGGGAAGTGTTCCGGGCTCTGCGTTGGTGCCGTGACGCAGGAGGAGCACCGCTCTCGTATCGATCACGTCGTCAGCTTTTTCCGTGGGAATTTTTCGTCCATCAAGAAGCGGACACACGAGGAGATGCAGGCTCTGGCCAAAGAGAAGAAGTTTGAACGCGCAGCGAGACTTCGTGATGTTCTTCGGTTCATTGAGGGGCTGGAAGAGCGACAAGTCGTCTCGGATACTTCAGGAGACGACGCGGACATCATCGGTGTCGCTCTTCGGCACGGTCGCGTGCA
>CAZDQZ010000092.1:0-4465 GCA_964507835.1 uncultured Candidatus Peribacteria bacterium
CCGCGCCCGCGGGGGGGGGCTTTCGTAAGTCGAATATCGTAGTTCGTATATCGAATTATTGAAGGTGATCTGTCATCTACTGGCTTCGACATACGATATACGATATACGACATTCGATATCCGACTTAGAAGATTGCCGCTTTGTCCGTATGTAGATCTGCAATAGATTCAAACTTCTGTTTTTGGCTTGTTGTAGGATTATAAATCGAGTAAAAAAGTTGTACGAGCTCATCGGTTTTCAGACGCTTCATCGTGAGACCGACGTTCTCCAGACCCGACTGCACGAGTGTGATGCGGTCACGCAGGACTTTGTTATACGCTCGGAATTCTCGACTGCGCTGGAGGGCTTTCGCACGCGTGTCATCGACATTCATCCATTCCATGAATCGCTGAAGCATGCCTCGCTTCGTCTTCGTCGGAGCGTCCATCGGAATGATGACGTAGAAGCACTTCTGCATGATGTCGGCGACGTCGACGAGCTTCTCCATGAAGTCTGCGTAGTCGAGTGCTTGATCCTTGAGGAGGGGACTCTTCTGCGAGTTCGCTTTGTTCCTGAGGTCATGGATGTAGGGATCGATGTTGAGTCGTGTCGAACGCATGAGGATCTGGATCGGGAAGAGCAGGGTATTCAGGAAGCCCTGGTAGCCCGAGATGATTCCTTGCTGTTCGATCTCACTCTTCAGACTGAAGTTGACTGCGTGCACCTTGAGCACGGCGCGGAGCCCGCCATTCTTCAGAACGACGGTATCTTCTCTGATCTCTGCGATAGGCAGATACTTCTGCGTGGAGAGCGAGAAGGCCTTCTTCTTACTACGCACGGTGCTTGGGAGCGGAGTCGTGCTCGAGCCGATGACAGGAGGGGTAGTCGCCATAGATCTTAGAATGAAATATCTGCTGTATCGCGAAATGTCGGAATGGAGAGATGGATGGTGTCGATAGAGTAAGCAGGGATGAGTCCATCTGCCTTGATGCGATGAGGCTGGACGGGGGAGAGCGACAGTGGTTGTTCTTTATCTGATGCATCGATGACGGGAATGTCCGTCGTTTCCATGATGTGTTCTTCTGGAGCTGTGATGTCTTGGAGCATTGTTTTGACAGGCTCGAGTGCTGATGGCTTCTGGATGTCGTGCACTGCGAGATGATTGATCTCCTCCTGACGCTTCTCCATTTGGCGCGTCATTTCGGCAAGTTTGCTGACGGTGTCGGCGGCCTTCGCTTCTGTCGTCTCCATTTGCTTCATGGTCTGTCTCGTGATGAGATTGATGGAGAGGCCGGGGGAGGGGCTCCAGTAGCGTTCGTTCGGTTTGTTCACACTCTCGATTGTCAGGAGAATCAAGCTGAACAGCGAGAGGTCATTGATCTTGAAGAAGGCGAACATTGCTCCGATGAGTGCCGGGACCCAACAAAGGACTTGTGAGACGACATCATTGAATCCTGCTTTCGTGACGATGGAGTAGATCACGTAGCTGATCGCAGCTCCAATCCCCGTGATGCCGAGTTGCTTCAGTGTGATGGGACCGATGATGCGGTCCTCCACGTACACGTTTTGCGGGATTTTGACGGCTTCGATGGCCATGGGGCGTGAGAAGGGTAGTTGTTTTTTGATTGAGAAATCTCTTCATTATAGCAGAAAGAAGCCAAAAGTGCCAGAGGCGAATATCGAATATCGTATATCGTATGTCGAACAATTGTTCTTCATGCGATCTACGATATTCGACATACGATATACGCTTACGCTGTTACTGCTTTCTTGGCTTTCTTCTGCGGTTTTATAGCAGGAGCATCGTCATGCATGAGTTCGAGGGTGCTCTCGCCCTTGCCGACGATCTTGATCGTGTCGCCCTTCTTGAACATCCCTTTGAGGATACTCTCTGCGATTTCGTCCTCTAGCTTCTCCTGGATGACTCGGCGAACGGGTCTGGCACCGTACTCCGGATCGAAGCCGAGTGTGGCGAGGATGGAGAGAGCCTTCGCGTCGAGTGTCAGCGCGAAGCCGTGCTCTTTCATTCTTTGTGCGAGTGCATCGACGTGGATCTGCACGATCTTCTGGATGGATTCCTGGCTCAGTGCATTGAAGATGATGATGTTGTCGATACGGTTGAGGAACTCCGGACGGAAGTTGTCCTTGAGCTCGCGGAGAACTTCGGCTTTCTTCTCGTCGTAGACTTGCTCCTCGCGCTTGGCATCTTCACCCAGCTTGAAGCCGATCTTACCTGCTTCCTTCGTCAGTTTGTCAGCGCCGATGTTACTCGTCATGACGATGATCGTGTTGCGGAAGTCGACGGTCTTTCCTTGGCCATCGGTGAGCTTCCCATCCTCCATGATCTGGAGAAGGATATTGAAGAACTCGGGGTGTGCTTTCTCCACTTCATCGAAGAGGATGACGGAGTATGGCTTCCTGCGAACGGCTTCTGTGAGCTGTCCTCCTTCCTCGTAGCCGACGTAGCCGGCGGTGGTGCCCGTGAGGCGCGAGACGTTGTGACGCTCCATGAATTCGGACATGTCGATTTTAATGAGGGCGTCTTCGCGTTGGAAGATCTCCGTCGCGAGCGTCTTCACCAGTTCCGTCTTTCCGACTCCCGTCGGTCCCATGAAGAGGAACGAACCGATGGGGCGCTTCGTATCGGCGATGCCGACTCTGCTTCTCCTGATGGCACGAGCGATCTTCTGGATGGCTTCGTCTTGGCCGACAATGCTCTTTCGGAGCACGGATTCGAGTGCCGTGAGGCGCTTCGTTTCAGTCTTGAGGAGGCGTGTCACTGGGATACCGGTCATGCGGGCGACGACGGTGTTGATGTCATCCTCCGTGATGTCGATCGGCGTGCGACGGTCACCATCGTCCTGTGCGAGGAGCGTCTTCTTCTCTTCGAGGAGGTCCTCTTCCTCTTTTCGGAGCTTGAGCGCGTACTGGTACTGTTGCTCTTTCACCGCAGTCTGCTTCTTCTGCTCGATGTCCTTGAGCCCCTTCTCTACTTCCTGGAGCCTAGGAGAGGCGACATCTTTCTGGAGTACGCTCTTGCCCGCAGCAGCCTCATCGAGCACGTCGATCGCCTTGTCTGGCAGGTAGCGTTCGGTGATGTAACGCTTGCTGAGCTTCACCGCTGCTTCGATGGCACCGTCGGTGATGTGCAGTTTATGAAAGACTTCAAATGTTTTTTTCAGTCCTTGTAGGATCTTGATCGCATCTTCTTGCGATGGCTCTTCGACCATGATCGATTGAAATCTGCGCTCGAGCGCGCGGTCTTTTTCGATCGAGGTGCGGTACTCGTTTGTCGTTGTTGCTCCCACGACTTGGAGAGCCGAGCGACTGAGGGCGGGCTTCAGGATGTTCGCTGCATCGAGAGAGCCTTCGGCAGAGCCAGAACCGACGACAGTGTGGAGTTCATCAATGAAGAGGATGATGTCCCCTTTGCTTTCTGTGGCTTCCTTGATGATGTCATCGAATCGCTGTTCGAATTCTCCGCGATACTTCGTCCCGGCGACGACAGAGCCCATATTGAGCTGGAGAACGCGCTTTCCTTTCAGTGCGACGGGCACATTACCCTCTGCGATACGCTGGGCGAGGCCCTCGACGATCGCGGTCTTTCCTACACCGGACTCTCCGATGAGCACAGGGTTGTTCTTCGTTTTGCGGTTGAGGATGTGGATGACACGCTCGATCTCGCGGTCGCGACCGATGATGGGATCGATGCGCTTCTCGTGTGCTTTCTTCGTCACGTCTTCCGAGAAGTAGTCGAGAACCGGAGTCTTACTCTTGCTGTCGGACTTCCGGCGTTTCATCTGCTCGGATTCGGGACCCATTCCTTGTCCTTGCGCACCTGCGAGAGCCCCCTGGAGGCCAGAGAAGAAAGATTCGAGCGATGTCTCGAGGTTCTTTTTCTGATCGCGGAACGTATTGATCTGTCCGAACATTTCTTCGATGTGCACCTTCATGTCATCAGGATTGATCTGCATGGACTCAAGCAGTGCGACGGCAGCATTCTTTCCATTACTGATGAGTGCGTAGAGCAGGTGCTCGGTGCCGATATTCGCATGGCGAAATTTGTGCGCGATGAGTACGCTCTGCTCGATAACCGTATTGAGTGCGAGCGAGAGTCCGTGCTTCACATTCTGACCTTCGATGTCCTCTCCTTTCTTCGCCTTGAGGAGGATGCGAATGTTCTCCTGCGTGACTCCGGCCCCCGTGAGAATGGAGAAGCCGAGAGACTTCGGGATCCCGAGGAGACCCATGAGGAGGTGCTCTGTTCCGATGAACTGTGCCTTGTTCGCCTTGGCTTCCTGCTCTGCGAGCTGGAGAGCGAGCTTGGCGTTCGGTGTGAAGCGATCGAATGGGTGCATAACGGGGAAGGGAAGGATATTAGCACTCTATAGTGCAGAGTGCTAGATCGTTTCTAGATCGCATATCGTAGCACGAAAGTGACTGTTTTGCAGAGTAGAAATGATTGCTATTTGTCATGAGTGAATT
>CAZDQZ010000093.1:0-4451 GCA_964507835.1 uncultured Candidatus Peribacteria bacterium
GACCGAAGCCGTAGAAAGTAGCACCCGTGAGAGAGTTCTCGATGACGAGGGAACCGCTGATGCTTGCCGTGTTCGCAACAAAGAGACGAGCACCGGAGAGGGTTCCGCGTGTGGTGATGTTGCCGGCAGAAATAAGAGCTCCGGAGATCGATGCGTTCTGTGAAACAATAAGGGTGCGTCCGGAGAGGGTTGCCTTCACGAGGAGATTTCCTGTCATCGTATCGCCTGACGTATTCACGTAGCGAGAGTCGAAGGCGTTCTGGAGAGAGCCGGTACCAGACCAGGCAGTATTGAGATCCGTACTACAGGTAAACTGCTTTGTCGTTGCGTTATAGAGCAACTTACTTGTAGTACCGTTACAGGATGTCAAGCCAGCACCACCGATCGTCGACGCTATATAGAGGTGAGAGCCCGTGATACTTCGAGTAGCGAAGAGATCAGTACCTGATGCGGTGCCAAGAACTTCTAGAGACACCGATGCATCTGTTACGCCGATGCCAAATCTACCTGCAGAATCGATACGTGCACGCTCCTGACCATTCGTCGTGAATGTGAGATTGTTCGCGTCACGAGCGACGAGATTGATGCCGTGCGTACCCTCGACACTATCACTGAGGATATAAATGGAATTACCCACCTTCACTCCAGACGCAAAGTATCCGGAACCAAAACGGAGCGATGGTGATCCTAGGTCATACGTATCATCGGCCGAGGGAAGAATATCCGACCCAACGCGAGCCGTGAACGTCACCGTATCCGATGTCGCGTCACCGAAAATAATATTGCCATTGAGATTCGCCAGACCTTCAGCGACGAGCGTCCCACTCGATGTGAGCGATCGTTCTGCATGAATGTTGGCACCGGAAAGAGTATTGATGATCTTGAGTGCAATCGTGTTGGCATTGCCACCGCGGACATCGATCGTGAGAGCGCCCGTCATCGTATCACCCTGCTTCTTCACGTAGCGCGCATCACCCGAATTGACGTCGAGACCCATGCCAACGGACTGATCCGTTCCACACGAAAATCTTCCTGTCGTGCTATCCCAGAGTAATTTACTGTTCGTGCCATTATCACAGTCTGCAAGGCCTGCGCCATTGAGAGACCGAGCAACGTAGAGCGTCGAACCAGATGCATCACCTTCCCAGACGAGCGTTCCTGATGATGTCAGTGACTGCTCTGCGTGGATAATTGCTCCAGAGATCGACCCTGTGACAGCTAAACCAAGTCCGTTGTACTCGATCCTGAGTCCTCCGACCATCGTATCGCCGATGACATTGACGTAACGACCATCAGCATCGGACTCTGACATTCCCGACGATCCTCCGCTCGATCCACCACCAGAACTCCCTGACGATCCCCCTCCTCCCCCTCCGCCACCCAAATGACGATCCGCAGTCGAACCACCTCCGCCTGATGAAATAGGTCTGCGTCCTGAACCCGGCTCCGATTGATACGGTCCAAAAGGAGCGCTCATATGAAGCGTCGTAGAATCTGCCCACACGATCTGACCATCGCGGAATGTCAGCACCTGCCCCTCCTTCGGCGTCCCAAAAGACGGACGATCGACGATACGCTGTAGTGTCACCGACGCTGGAGCGGATACCGTTGTCGGTACAACACTCACGGAACGCAATGCAGGGTAGCGGTCACCAAACCACGATGGCTCAGGAAGGTTCTCTCGTCGAGGCGCGCTCTTTCGAACGATGAGCTTCGCGAGCTCCGGCTGAGAAGCAACCGGAGTACGAAGAACGAAATTCATCTCCGGACCGCGGATGAGAGGACCCATCGGGAGCAGGGATGCTTCCGCATTCACGGACGTCTGCACCATCGCAACCATCGCAAGCACCAGAAGCGCGAGCGACGCACCTCCGACCCTGAGCCGAGAACGATGTGTGTGTATCATGTTTATTTTTCCAGACGCTTTTGTGCGTCGTGAGGAAATCTAGTAATAATACCATACTTATCACTCTTGTTGAATGCTCATATATCTCACTGGGCTACTTAAATAAGCATTCGTCAATCCAAGAATGAAAAGGACTATAAACTTTACAAATATCAATTTTGATGCATAATATGCATTATGAATCTGGGAAGCTCTCTTCCTCAACGATGTTCAGAGGCACTTCTGGAACAAAATACCGCTTTGCTGACTTCAGAATTTCAACCTGGTACATTTCTCATAGGACAAGAACCAGAAATCTTACGACAAATTCTCAATGCAGAAAAGCAGAATAATAACAATCTAGATACAAAAGAAGGGTACAACAAATTCGTCGGACTCACTGCTGAAATCTTCATGATTGCATTGATGCGCCGAGCCATGCACAGCACTCTCCAAAACGTAACGCTCATAAAACCTACTCGTAAGTCTCCCCTATCTCTCGGGCAAGGATACTCTGTACGGCAACACAATCGTCATCAAATGAGAATCGTACATGATGCAAAGCCACACGATATCATCGCTGAATTTGAGCTTGGAATTCAAGAAGAACAAACAAGCCTTTTTCTTGATGCGACCATCAGTAATCATCAAATTGGGAACAAGAAGGAAACCGCATTTACTGAACTGCGGGACGCCCTGGGTCCTGCGAAAGGAGGATCGTACGAACTACACAAAATGCATGTACTCTTCACCGATGTCCCAAGAGAACCAACCTTCCGAGAGAAAAAACCGGGGGTACACGTCCTTAGGCTTGCACTTCTTTCACAGGTACGAGAGTTATTGACTCATTATGCTCCAGACATACCAAAACCCTATCTACCAGCGAAAAGTAGTGATGTTCAATAAAAATCCGACGAATGATTTCTTCGGTCTAGAGAATGCGCTATGCTCGGCGCATGCCACACACCTCCCCCATCACCGCCAATCAGATCCGTCCTTTTTTGGCTACCACTCTTGATGAAACCAGCTTCAGTGGACTCGGTACGAAGTACACCGGCAAGGTGCGCGATGTCTATTCCTCGGGAAACAGAAGTATCCTTATTGCGACCGATCGCCAGTCTGCATTCGATCTCAACTGGTGCTCCATTCCTCTCAAGGGCCAGACACTGAATCAGATCAGTGCGTGGTGGTTCGAGCAGATCAAAGACATCATGCCAACACACGTCATCGGAGTCCCTGATCCCAATGCCATGGTCGTGAAAAAATTGGAGATGCTGAAGGTCGAAATCGTCGTCAGAGCGTATCTTGCAGGCTCCACAGGCACATCTGCATGGGTCAATTATTCCAAAGGCATGCGACAGTACTGTGGCAATACCCTCCCCGACGGGATGGTAAAAAATCAGCGGTTCGCTTCTGGCCCCATTATCACACCAACGACGAAAGGCGAGCACGATGACCTCATCGATCCGAAGGGCATCATCGAACAAAAGTTAGCGACCAAGGAGCAGTGGGATGAGATCAGTACGAAGGCACTCGCACTCTTCAGGCGAGGGCAGGAAATTGCCCAGAAACGCGGGCTCATCCTCGTCGATACGAAGTACGAAATGGGCTACGACACAGACGGAAATCTCACAATCGCCGATGAAGTCCACACGCCGGATTCGTCACGATTCTGGATTGCGAAAAGCTATGAAGAGCGCATGGCAAAAGGACAAGAACCCGAGAGTCTCGACAAAGAATTCTTCCGTCTATGGCTCCGGGAACAGGGCTTCGACTACGGCAAGCCAAAGCCAGACATCACCGATGATGTCCGCGTCATGCTCGCGATGAAATACATCGATCTCTACGAAAAAATCACCGGAGATGCTTTCATGATTCCCACGGATGCGAATGTGAAGGAGAGGATTGAGAAGAATCTCAAGGAGTACAGAAGTTGAGCATTCAAATCGTAGATCGAATGTCGAATATCGTATGTCGAACATACATAATACAGAGCGACATACGACATACGAAATTCAATATTCGAACGCATCACTTGGGATTTGCATTCTTCTTCACGGATGCGAGATCCAGCGCCCAACCAACACCAATGCCGTTCTCTGTGCGGAATCCTGGATTGACTTCGAGAGCGTACTTGGCAAGAGCGGCCGAGGAAAAAGAAGGACATGGATCTGCTTTGCACGGCTCCATCGTGAGCGCATTCACGAAATATCCATCAGCATCGAAGTACAGAATTTCGAGAGGAATGAGTGTCTTCTTCATCCAGAACTTGAGCATCTCTGGCTCCTTGAAGGCGAAGAGCATGCCATGACCCTTCTCGAGCGTTGTGCGTCCCATCATACCCTTCTCGCGTTCACGAGCGTTATCAGCGACCTCGATGTCGACAGTCACCGTCTTTGTCTTGTCTGGTGAGACAATGTTGATTGTACCGTCCGCACAAGCAGAGAGGAGAAGTGAGGACGAGAGGGCGAGGAGGAAGAGCGAGCGACGCATATAGTAAGCAATGGGAAAGTACCAGGATTGTGGGAAGAAAGGTGTCTACTGTCAATGGGTAGAATTCAATCGT
>CAZDQZ010000094.1:0-4250 GCA_964507835.1 uncultured Candidatus Peribacteria bacterium
GCGACGAGATTATTCGCTCCACTCTCACGGCAGAGCTTCGCTGTCGTCTGATCGATCCCGCCATCCATCTGAATCATGAGAGAAGGGTGTGATGCCCGGAGAGACTGCACTTTCTCCAACACAGAAGGAATGAACGATTGTCCACCGAACCCTGGATTCACCGACATAATGAGCACGAGATCGATGTCATCGACGACGTCAAAGATGAGCGACAGTGGTGATGCAGGATTCAGGGCAATCCCCGCCGTTGCGCCACCCTTGCGAATGACTTCTATCAGGGCTCGACGACTCATCGTATCTGTCACAGCCTCCGCATGAAACGTGATGTTTTTGGCCCCAATCTTTAAAAATTCACTGACGCGATCCGCAGGATTACTCACCATCAAGTGCACATCGAGGAGCAACTTCGTCTGTATCCATTTCGCCACCGGTGCGCCGAAGCTTAGGTTCGGCACGAAGTGACCGTCCATGACATCAATCTGAAGCCAGTCGGCAGATACGACACTCTCGACCTCATCTTGGAGATGAGAGAAATCGGCCGAAAGAATAGAAGGGGCGATGAGCGTGTTCATTGGGCATCAGGGAATTGTGCTAATCGCTTCTCGTGCCGACCTCCTTCGAACTGTGTCGAAAGAAAAATATCGACCATTCTGCATGCAAGCTCTGGCTCGGTGACGCGTCCGCCGAGGCTCATCATGTTGGCATCATTGTGCTTCCTGCCCATCTCAGCGTCCCACTCGCTCACGCACCGGGCACAGCGGATGCCGGGGACTTTATTCGCCACCATCGCTTCGCCATTCCCGCTCCCGCCAAAAATAATGCCGAGGCACTTGTACTCGAGGACGGCAGACGACGCCTGGAGCATGATTGGTGGGTAGTCACAGGATTCTTCGCTGAAGCATCCACAGTCGATGACGTCGATCTTCTTCGCAACTAAATGCTTCTTCACAGCTTCTTTGAGAAGAAAGCCAGCGTGATCGGTGCCGAGGACGACTCTCTGAACTGTCTTCATCGTAGAAACAATACAATGAAAAAGTGTCGCAGTGAACAGCGTGTTCGATCGTGATCACACTTCTAAAGACGATCTCGCTTGCGAACAATATAACAATATGACAATAGAACAATTCCGGTTTGCGATTCTTCTGCCTACTATCTTCAGCATGAACAAGAAGAAACGCCTCTTCCTCGGCGCAAACTGGAAAATGAATACTATGCCTACGGGGGCCCTGGATACTGAGTCTCCGTATCGATCAACGAAGTCTATCGAGATCACAGTAATGCCAACGTTCCTCGATCTTCAGACGTGCATCGAAGCCGGTCTCACGGTCGGTGCACAATGCGGACGTGCAGAAGAGAAGGGCGCATTCACGGGAGACATCAGTCTGCATCAGATCAAAGAGATCGGATGTAGATACGTCCTCTGCGGTCATTCTGAACAGCGGAAGAACCACGGAGCAACCGATGAAGACATCGCCAAGCAAGTCATGACGGCCATAAAACTCGGCATCATTCCCATCCTCTGCATCGGCGAAACGGCAGAGGAAAACTCTCGTGGTGAAACCAACGACGTCCTCACCCGTCAACTATCTCTTCTCCTTCAATCTCACAGCTCAGAACTCCCGCCTTCGTCTATGGACTACGGACGGGCAGGCACAGCTCAAAACTTCATCGTAGCGTACGAGCCCGCATGGGCCATCGGAACGGGTACACCAGCGAATTTGCACGATATCGCAGAGATCCACCGCTTCATCCGTTCATTGCTTCCCACCGCGGACATCAAAATTCTATACGGTGCATCACTCAATGCAAGTAACGCTGAGAAGATTCTTTCTCTCCAGGATGTGGACGGTGGTCTCATCGGTGGAGCATCACTCAAGCCTGATGAATTCAGGAAGATTGTGGAGATCGCAGCATCAATTGCACGGTAATGTGGAATCAAGACGAACGTGAGCGTACTACGACGTGTGTTCTCTGGCACAATCAAATCATCTTCAAGAGTAGATCTGCTCGATTGACTCTGGAGAGCTTCGGTTCGATCTCTAGGATAACGTCGTGTCGCCTGAAAAATTTCCGTCGTGACTTCCCGTGAGCTGAGCGTGAAAAAGCGCATATGTTTGACCCCGCACCTTTCCTCAGAAAGTGCGGGGGAGTCTGCGCTTTTTAGCGAAGCGAACGGTGAAGTCACAGGAAATTTTTCTCAAGCGACTGTTTTCTTGGCTCCACTTTCTTTTGCGTCAAAAGAAAGTGGAAAGACCTGAGGACCGTGGAAATGCAGAGATTTACTTCATTTTCCGATGAATCGGATGCGCATGAATCGTTTCATAGAGTTTGATCTTAAAGACAGTCCCGAGCAGGTTACAGAGGAAGACGAACGCAATGAATCCAAGGCCGATGATAATGCCAAGGACGATACCGATGATCCATGCAGCCACTGTCATGCCACTCTGTGACAATCCGATGACTAGCACTGCAGTCAAAGCACCCGCAAGCCCAAAGAGGACGAATACTCCGAGGAATACAAGGCCGATCAGGAACGTATTCCCTACGATTTTTCCCCAGTAGCCATACGTGCGCTTGTAGCTCTCACGCACGCAGGCGCGTGCTTTCGCATGTTCTTTTACAAGAATAATGAATGCGAAACTGAAACGAGGGAAAAGAATGAGAGCCGATATCATTCCTGCGAGGATGAAGAGTGAGCCAAGCCCAACGAGTGGAACCTCGATTGCCTGACTTTTCACGAGAGTGGGAACGGCAATCAAGCAGGCGCCGATGAGGGCAAGCCACGCGAATGATCGAAGAAAGACCCACACACTGATGAGGAACGACCGGAGAATGAAGGAGAAAGACTTCTTCAGTGAACCGATGACATCGCGTGATTCCTCGAGAATCGTGACGAGAGGAAAGAGTGTGGGCAAAAACTGCACGATATACATGAGGAGACCAAAAACGATACCAACGACGGCGGACACCACGCTGACCACCAGCGGTGCACCATTCATATCAGCGATCGTGAAGAGCACGGAGCTGACCACACGAAGTGCAAGCCACATCGCACCGATGAGGAGAATACCCAGAACGTACGTCAGAATGTATTTCTTCGTCGGATCAATACTCTTCTTCAGGATTTCAGAAAATGTCGCGAGGTGTGTAGGCATAGGTAATGATGAAGCAATGAATATCGGTATTCTGGCGCGTCACCCAAGAATGTCAATTCAAGTGATCTGCAAAAAAACGCCATTATACACTTATGACTTACCTGCCCGTCCGTAGCCCGTAGGCGAAGGCGGGTGACTTACGACTTCCTCACCCACTTCCCCGCTCCGACATTCTCTACTGCGCCCTTAAGCTCAAGAACGGTGAGGATCGCACTGAGTGATGCGGCATCAAGCGCAGTTTTCACGGCAATATCATCGATGGCAGACGGCATACTCGTGAGTGACTGGTACACTGTGTCTTCCTCCGGAGAATCCGGCGTGAAAGAGGAATCCTCAGGAGCCCTAGTAGACGCCACGATACCGATCTCCGTGAGCACATCCTGAGCTCTGGTCACGAGCTTCGCTGTACCCTTGGAAATAAGTTGATGACACCCTGCATAATTCACATCGAAGATCTGCCCCGGTACCGCGAAGACATCGCGATTGTAGTCAAGCGCGAGCTCAGCGGTGATCAGTGAGCCACTCCCCTCCGCCGCCTCGATGACAACGGTACCGAGTGAGAGGCCCGCGATAATCCTGTTGCGCGCAGGGAACGTAAATTTGTCAGGACGAATATCGAGGGGGAACTCCGAGAGGACAAGCCCGCCCTTCTCTACGATGTCCTTCGCAAGCACTTGGTTCGCCTTGGGGTAGATCATCCCGAGTCCATGCCCAAGGACTGCAACGGTCTTCCCACCTGCTCGTAGTGTCTCCGAAGCAACTTCTGCGTCGATGCCATACGCGAGTCCGCTCACCGTCACCATGCCTGCAGAGACGATCTCCGGGATAAAGAGTCCTGTGACACGCCTGCCATAATCACTCATCTCGCGTGTACCCACGAGTGCGAGGCACGGCTGATCGAGGATCGAGAGATCGCCGATCGCGTGCAGAAAAATAGGCCGATCGTCTATCTGACGGAGCGCTGACGGATAGATGTCATCATCGATCGTGATGAGCTGGATCCCCCGCTTCTGTAGCTCGCGAGCGTACTGCTCTGTGTCCATCTCCTCGATGCGATTCATGCCGATGATCGCCGTCTCCTCCCTGCAACCGAGT
>CAZDQZ010000095.1:0-4202 GCA_964507835.1 uncultured Candidatus Peribacteria bacterium
TTACAATCCCTTCAGCCTCTCCCCAATCTTGCCTAACTTCCCCTCCGCCTCACTGAGCTTCTGCTTTTCAGCTTCCACAAGCTCTTTCGGTGCTCTCTCGACGAAGCTCTTGTTCTTCAGCTTCCCACCGAGAACAGCAACGTACTTCGTGAGCTCTGCCTGCTCCTTCTCTAGACTTTCTTTGAGTTTCTTCGGATCGAACAAACCTTCGAGCGAAAGATGTACCTCGATATCCGGTAAGAATGCACTCGCAGAGTTCTGCATTTTTTTTGGATCCGTCAGTATCGTCAGGCTACCGACTTTGCACATACGCCGAATATGCGACTCCTGAGCCTCTAGACCTTCACAGTGCTCCTTACTGACAAGCGTGACAGAAACCTCCTTGCTCGGCTCTACGTTACTATCCGTACGGAGCTTGCGAATAGCTGAAATAACATCGATAAGAATCTGAAGATCATCGAAAGCTTTCTGATCTTTCCTCTCTTTCTTTGCTACAGGCCACGACTCAGCAATGAGCGCCTTGGACCCAGACGGACCAACCTGTGACCAGAGTTCTTCCGTCACGAACGGACAGTATGGATGCAGGAGCTTCAGCACTCGACGTAAGACATGGACGAGGACTGCGTGATTAGCTGTGCCCTTACTGAGCTCTAGATACCAATCGCAGAAGTAATCCCACGTGAAGCTGTAGAGCTTCTCGCCTACCTCGCTCAAGCTGTAGGATTCAAGTCCTTTCGTAACATCCTCGATCAAACACTCCGACGCGTGAAGGATGGCACGATCGGCGAGTGATAATGAGTGCATCTCAGGAAGTTTGTCGATCGCCTTCGGATCGATCCCCGCCTGCTCACACTGCATGAGGACAAACCTGCTCGCATTCCACAGTTTATTGATGAAGTTTCGGTACCCTGCGATCTTCTCTTCGTACAACCGTGAATCCGCTCCCGGTGACTGACCAACGATCATACTGAGGCGGAGAGCATCAGCACCGTACTTCGCGATCATGTCGAGTGGATCGATCATCGTATCGGGATCACTCTTACTCATCTTTCTCCCGTCGCGTGTGCGGATGAGACCGTGCAAGTAGACAGTCTTGAAAGGAATCTGCTTGGTCGCGTACGTCGTCATGAGGATCATACGCGCGACCCAGAAGAAGAGGATATCGTAGCCTGTCTCCATCACGGCTGTCGGGTGGAAGTTCTGGAAGTCTGGACTCTGCGCTAGTATCTCCTCGAGACTCAAGCCCATATTCTCCGTCACCTTCGGGTCAACGAGAGTCGACCATGTCCACATTGCTGCTGAAAACCACGTATCAAGGGTGTCTTGGTCTTGTTCAACCGGAGATCCGCAGAGTTGATGAATGGTCGG
Source organism: uncultured Candidatus Peribacteria bacterium (assembly GCA_964507835.1). GTDB lineage: Bacteria > Patescibacteriota > Gracilibacteria > Peribacterales > Peribacteraceae > CAZDQZ01. Next base: position 1,369 of record CAZDQZ010000095.1, read on the forward strand.
ACGCTCTGGATTGACGGTCATGAGATCCAACGGAGTCCCGTCATCATTCTTACATTTCGTACAATAATACACGGGCACCCTATGCCCCCACCAAATCTGACGGCTGATGCACCAGTCACGCAGGTTATCGATCCAGTGGAAGTACGTCTTGCTGAAGCGATCGGGAATAATCTCGATGTCTCCATGATGCACAACGCTATGCATGATCTGCTTGAGGCTCATCAACGTCTGCGGGCCAGAAGACCCGCGCTGATTAGGCGTATTTTTTGTAGGCGAGGTCCACGGCACGACTTCTTTATTTACATCAATGAACCACTGAAGCTTAATCTGTGGCTCGATGGCTCCCCCACCGCGCTGAGAAACTGCTTTGTTATGCACGTAGTTCTCATCAACCTTTACGAGTAACCCTTTGTTCTTGAGCTTCTCGACGATCAGCGGTCTCGCTTCCTCGATCTTCATGCCTACAAATTCACCAGCGATCTCAAGAAGCTTCCCGTCGAAGCCGATGACCTGCTCTTTCTCAAGGCCATGACGCTCCGCGATATCGAAATCGATCTTGTCGTGCCATGGCGTGATGGTCATGACTCCGGTGCCGAATTCCATATCGATGCAGTCGTCCTTGATCACCGTCGCACGCACAGGACCATTGATCCACTCCGCTGTGAATGTCTCACCGTGCTTATATTTGGCGTAGCGCTTATCCTTCGGGTGCATCACGACGTACTTGTCGCCGAACTTCGTCTCGGGGCGTGCAGTCGCGATCTCGAAGGGGCCATACTTGAACGTATAGAACGATCCTTTCTCCTCTTTGTACACGAGTTCATCGTCCGAGACCGTCGTCTGGAGCTTGGGGTCCCAGTTCACAATCCTGTGTCCTCGGTAAATCAGCCCGTCATTCTTCATCATGCAGAAGACTTCATTCACACAACGGTTCAGTGACGGCTCAAACGTGTAGCGTTCACGGCTCCAATCGCAGGAACTACCCATCTTGCGGACTTGCGAGCGAATCGTCGTCTTACTCTTCTCCACGAACTCCGCAATCTTTGCAACGAGCTTCTCTCGACCTAATTCTTTCCGCGGATCTTTCATCCCGCCGTCCTTGAGCTGTTTGATGACGACGTTCTCGGTGGCAATCGCAGCATGGTCCGTCCCCGGCACCCAGAGCGCCTTCTTACCCTGCATGCGCGCGAAGCGAATGAAGATGTCCTGGAGCGCGAGCATCACGGCATGGCCGAGGTGAAGCTGTCCTGTGGCATTGGGCGGAGGCATACTGATCGTGAAGGGCTCACCCTTCGGATCACACGATTCTGGTTTGAAGGCACCACTCTCCTCCCATCGCTTGTAGATGGCATCTTCTACCGCCTGTGGATCGTAGGCTTTTTCTAACACAAAAAAAGTATACAGAAAATGTCAGGATTTTCCGAGACAAACGTCAATGAGGAGTAGAATTAGCACTAATGAAAGATAGATTCAGTACATCGGCGAAGGAAAGGCAACTCATTTTCTTCCAGAGAATCAATATGGAACCGCTCAGAGGATACCAAAGGACGAAAGAAAGTACCTTCGGTGCAGTAGGGAATATCGTGGGAGGAGCCGGACAAGTGATCACAGGTACCAACGGACGTATTCGTGGCGCGTTACGACTTGGTCAAGGTGTACTCGATGTAGCGGACGTATTTCCAAGCCTTGCTGCAGACGGAATTCGCTCGCTCGGAGGTACACCAAGCCATGCAAGTACCTCTACTCGATTCAATGTGACGCGAGCAATTGGAGACTTAAATATTCGTACCGACGATCCTGTGCATGTTATAAAAGATACCGCTTCATACACCGCAGGACTTGTGCATGCTGTAGTCTTCAAGCCTGTAAGTGATGTACTACGAGGCTTGCAAAGCCTGAATTAATCTCATCCTATGAACCCGGCACTCAGCTCCGCACCGGCAGTAGCATTGCTCCATAACCCCCTCTTCATTAATACAGTATTAGTCGTGGGTGGAGTAGCACTCGCGATCGGAGGATTTCGCTATTTCTATGGGAAGATCTTCAGTTGATCCTGTAGAAAAATAGACTATTTTCTGCTATAATAAAGAGAAACACACATGCAAACGACTCCTCAGCTCCCAAGCGTACCCACACTCACAGAAGCACCCGCTTCCATGCTCTCTCCTGCAGAGTTTGCAACAAACCGCATCAGCACAATCGGAGGAGCACTCATGGGCGTCGCAGGCCCTGTGCTTGGTCTCGCTCTCGCAGGAATAGGGCTTAAGATGGTTGTGACCGGCGAGCCCCCTGCGTTCCTAAAGAAAGACAGTAAGAATCGAGTGTAAGGATTGCAGAGACACTCATCTGCAGTACAATATTTTCCTATGCCTACCTACCATTTTGTGTGCGCAAGCTGTCGAGAGGAATTCACGATGCACCTGCCGATGGGAACCGATCAAAAACCTGCATGCCCGACGTGCAAGAGTACAAAGAACGTCGAGAAAATCATAAAAGCACCGATGGTGCACTTCAAAGGAAGTGGCTTCTATAAGACGGATAGCGCGGGAAAGGGGCAGAAGGAAAGAAAGGAAATAAAAGAAAACAAAGAAACCAAGGAGACGAAAACGCCAGAGGTGAAGACAGAAGTGCCGAAGCCGATCGTAAAAGCCAGTGAAACATCAAAGTAGAGACACGCGTCTCTACCCACAGTTTTTTCTTCTAGGGAGCAGGTCTCCGACCTGCGTGTGTCGATCACAACAACCGCGGGTCGGAGACCCGCTTCCCTAGTTCAATTTTTAAAAAACGCCCCTATGGGCGCTTTCTCTATTCTTTGTAGAGGCGCGTCTCTACTT
>CAZDQZ010000096.1:0-4010 GCA_964507835.1 uncultured Candidatus Peribacteria bacterium
CGGTAAGGAGTGCGAGGGAGAGGAGTGATGAGGTGAGGAGGAGAGATGTGCGCATGGTTGAAGGGGGAATGTGTATGGAGTATTACTCTCAAATATTCTTTCAGGAAAGTGTTTCCGTGAGACAGAGAGTTCTCTTTTTCTTGCTCCTTCACGATTCTATGTCCTTTTCTTTCTCAGAGGGCATAGGATAGGCTTACTCTTCCCCCCTCTCCATGAATTCCACTCTCGTGACCGAAGGTAAGAAGCACGTATCTGCTCTCGAATCCAGTCTGGCGACTCTCTTCGCCAAAACTCCGCATCTTCCACACAATATCGTGGAGATTCTCGTCGTGATTGCTCCTTGGCTCGCCCTCCTCTTCGGCGTGCTCGGCGTCATCGCTCTCATTCCGATGCTTATGCTCATCCCCATGGCATCGTTCTCTGCACCGATGATGGGTGCAGTGGCCGCGTATGGGTGGTATCCGATGATGATTGTGGCGATTGTGGTGGGTGCTGTTTCATCGGTTCTCAATCTCCTCGCATTTCGTCCACTTCTGAAGCGGATGAAGAAAGGTTGGAATCTCCTCTTCTACTCCACACTTCTCTCGGTTGTCGTGACGCTTGTGCAGATCGTCTTTGGCTCTTCTGGGGCACTGAGTATCATTGGATCGCTCGTTGGCTTGTGGTTGCTGTTTGAAGTCAGGGGACAGTATCATCAACATGCATGAGCAGAGTCGCAGCGGTCCTCTTCGATCTTGATGGAACGCTCGTTGATAGCATTCCAGCGTGGCTTCGTGCCAACGTTCAGGTACTTTCTCACTTCGGATACTCCATCACTCCCGATCGATTCTATGATGAGTTCTATCGTCGGGGGCTCCATCACGCCGGTATTCTGGAGCAGTGCGGGTTACATCTAGAGCGAGCGAAGGATTTTTATGAGAATCGCAATGACGTATTTGTTGATCTCTTGCGAACGGATGTCACATGGATTGGTTCTGCAGAAAAAGTACTGCGCGAATGTGCCAAGCGTTTTCCGCTTGGCATCATGACAGGGTCAACACAGCGATGTGTGTCTGCCATTGATGCATGCTTGGGTCTCAAGCAATATTTCAGAACAATTGTTGCGTACGATGAAACAGGCACCCGTATGAAGCCTGATCCGTACGGACTTGAACTTCTCACATCTGCTCTCGGCGTCACGCCCGCAGACTGCTTGTACGTCGGTGATCAGCCTGTTGACGTTCTCGCAGCACGATCCATCGGGATGCGTAGTGCCATTCTTGCTAGCTCGTCGAAGGGTGATATCTCGGCGCAACCAGATTTTCTTCTGTCATCTTTGGATGATCTACTGACGATCGTTGATACACCGACTCTGTGATATTCTCATCTCCATGAAAACCACCCGCCTCGAGGCCTTCAGCGACGGCGTGATTGCCATTCTCATCACCATCATGGTGCTCGAGCTTGGTATCCCGCACGGCGATGATTTCTCTGCACTCCTCCCGATTTTCCCGCTCTTCCTCGCGTACGTCCTCAGCTTCATCTACATTGGTATCTACTGGAACAATCATCATCATTTGCTCCACATCACGGACCACGTCGATGGACGTATCCTCTGGGCGAATATGCATTTCCTCTTCTGGTTGTCACTCGTCCCATTCACGACATCGTGGATGGCGGAGGAGCATTTCTCGATGGTGCCTGTCTCGCTGTACGGCATCGTGCTCCTGTTCGCTGCGGTGGCGTACTACCTCCTTGTGCTCGCTATCAAGGCACACGGTGACCACAACAAGCTCCTCCACGAAGCAATCGGGAGGGATCTCAAGGGCAAAGCGTCACTCGTTCTCTACATTGTGGCCGTTGGACTCACGGCACTCAACCAGTGGATATCGCTTGCGATCTACGCATTTGTTGCCCTCCTGTGGTTTATCCCCGATCGCAGGATCGAGAAGGTGATGGGGCATTGAGATGAGTCTATGGAAGACGGTGTGGCTATTTTAATTCAAATTCAAAAAAGCTCTGCACTTTTTGAAATGATTCGCTGGCAGGTAGCTTTTGGAGACCTTGTACCCTTCACCTGTCGGATTATTTAGAAAATTCTGTGAATGCTCGCATCAGAGGCACACCCAATGAAATTGCGATCAGAGATGTGCTTGTTGCCCAGCCGTATTCTTGTATACCGGATCCATAGGCAACAAGAATGCCAGCGACAGTAATACAGACGAACCAAACGGCGAGAAGTATTCTTCGGCGACTCATAATGTCAGTTGTAGTAGGTTGGCAGCCCCACGGGGGATCGAACCCCGATTTCCTGGATGAGAACCAAGTGTCCTAGCCATTAGACGATGGGGCCACGGAAAAGTTGTAAGTGAAAAAGTCTAAAGTAGAGAAAGAACATTTTTTGTTTACAGAGTCTACTGAAGAACCTTTCTATATTCAATTGTCAATTCTGCTACATTCCCTAGAATGGCTCCACACTTTCCCCGCACTTCTCATGCCATCTTCCGTCACTCTCCCTGATGCTATGCCCGATGTCGCTGAGCCCACACTCCTCGTCGTCTGCGACAGCCATCACTGCCGATTCATTAATGCCGGTGGCAGAAGCCTCGTTGAGAAGGAGTCCGTAGCGTCCAAAGAGCGTCACGATACCGACAGAGAGAGCCAGATGAGTGGTCCTACGGGCATGACGAGCGGTTCGTCCGATCGTAATCAGTTCGAGGATAACCGTCTGAAGACGTTTGCCAACGATGTCGTCAGTCATATTGCTTCCGCTGTGAATACACAGAAGGTTGGCAGTATCTATCTCTCTGCTCCAGGACGCGTGCTTTCTGAGATCAAGAATCACTTGTCCAAGCCACATTCTGCACTGTTGTCTGTTGTCCTCGATGGAACGTTCGTGAAGGAGTCCGCACTCGATCTCCTCATCCGCTTCCGACCGGATATTCTCGAATCTGCAGAGAATCTCCGTGCACAGGAGAACTACAGCCCAGCGAAGAGACCGCCGAAGAAGTAAATTGTTTTTGAGAAATTTCTCACAGCTGAAGATCGATATTTTTTTGATTTCTTCACACTTTCTTTGTGCGCGACAAAGAAAGTGTGCAAAGAAAGCGCGTGCGACGACTCCCACGGCGCTCCGCATCAGTGCGTCGCGCCAGACCGCAGACCCCCACCCCCGTCGCACGCCATCCCTTTGGATGTAGTTTCATTCAGTACAACCTTGGATTTACATGCGGATGTACATATTTCTTTATACGGACAGTGATTGCATGTTCTGACACTCGGTGTCGCGTTGAAGTGTTTGCTTTCGATGTTCGTGACCGTCGTGCTGATGACTGATGTTGCCTTCTGTAACTGCTCCACCGAGCGCGTCGTTGATCGTTCCTCGAGGCCATCCTCGCTCACAAAGAGCAGGGTGAGGCGTTCGATGGGCTCATCCCAGATCGTCTGTGACGCGAGAGCGTAGATGGAGAGCTGGAGGTCGGCATCGATCTCTTCCTGCGATCTCGGCGAAGAGGTTTTGTAATCGTAGATGACGATGCCATTCTCAGAGCGTTCCACGCGATCGAAGCGCCCCGAGAGAATGATTGGCGTTTGGTTCGATATATCATTGATCGTGAGCTTGAAGCTCTTCTCGATGCCGAGGACGATGCGTTCTTTGCTCTGCCACCAGCTATAGAAGTGATCGAGGAGTTTTTGCCCTGCTTTGAGCGCTCTATCCATTTCTGTTCTGGATGGATACCCCTCCGCGATGAAGTTTTCACGAAGCAGTGTCTGGAGCGTTGTTCTGTCGAGGGGGAGTGAGGGCTTGGGCGGTGCATCATCGATGAAGAGTTGCAGTTGCTTCTTGGGATCACTCGGGAGAGGGGAGTGACTGAGCTCCAGTTCCCCCCATTTCTTCAGTGTATTGTGGATACTGCTTCCGTAACTCTCTCCTCTGCTCAGGCTCCTCGGGATTTTCTTCACACACGCAAATTCGTACTGCTTGGGACAGCGGTGATACGTCGATAGCTGAGAGAAGGAGACGGGCACGG
>CAZDQZ010000097.1:0-579 GCA_964507835.1 uncultured Candidatus Peribacteria bacterium
CGTCGATGAAGCCATTGAAGTATTGACCATTGTATGATCCTGCACGCCCGATCGACGCGTATGTGCCTGCTGATGGTGCAATATCATATCCTCCATCAGTACTTGGACCTGCCGAGAGTGTTCCATCGATGAATAGTGAATGAGTTTGAGCGCCTGAGTTGCGTGTCCAAGTAGCCAGATGCCATGACCCGTTCGTGACTGTTTGCGTGCTGGTTACGTACTGTAGAGATCTACTAGAATTGACTAGGTAGCCTGTAACTTTGTTCGTGTTATCTATTCGTAGATACCAACCCGCCCCAGACACTCCGTTATCGTTGACGATAATGCTTTGATAGAGACCCGATGCACTCGTTTTGAACCAAGCCGAAATCGTGAACGATTTTGTCCCCAGTCGTAGGAGATCTGCTTCCGGAAGTGGAACATAGTCATTGTTTCCATCAAAACTCAATGAGCCGGGGTTATAGAAGCGCGTGGAAGGAGCTGTAGTACTCCAGGTGGGGCTGTTGGTAAGAGTACCGTGATTGTTGTTGCCAGAGCTGTCTTTTGCCACTGTCCCTACACCTTCATCGAGTTTCCAGT
>CAZDQZ010000097.1:589-2631 GCA_964507835.1 uncultured Candidatus Peribacteria bacterium
ATAAGACCATTATTGATGGTGAGATTATTGAAGGTGGTCCCACTGAGCGTCTGTGTTGTTCCTGTTCCCGTAAGGATGACAGTGCCCGATCCAGCACGGAAGTGGTTGGGTCCGTAGTTGATCCAGTGACTACTACCACTCATCGTAAATCCGTTACTGATGAGTGTTCCTCCGGAGAGAATAACCTGACCATGAATATTGAGATTGCGCCCAAGTGAAATGGTTCCTGTATAACCGGGTGCGACTTTGAGTTCGCTGATTTTTCCTGGGAACAGAGTATCAATAATGGCATTCTTCGAACTCGTTGAACCGAAGTAGGCAATATTCCCTGCTGTTGGCACAGTGCCGAGACTCCAGTTGCCTGCTGTACTCCATTTTTCGTCAGCACCAGCGCCGTTCCACACATTCACCGTACCTCCTGCATCGTTGGCGATTTGCCAAGAACGCTGTTCCATGGACGTCGCTTGATTTTGCGATGAAAGACTGAGAGGTCCTACGAGATAAAATTCCGGTGAAGTGTCCGGAGCGTCATACAGATACGAGAGACGACGCGTCTCTCCCGCACGAGCGGAAATGCTCCAGATAATATCTGTACTGGTATCGGTTCCCTTCTTCCTCCAACCACCTGCATTAATGCTCGAGAGCGCAAAGTCAGCCGGCACGATATCTCTGATCGTTCCTGTGAAATCTTCATGGAATGAAATGTCGATGTCCATCGGTGAATCACCGAAAGGATACAGACGCGTTGCCGCATGTCGTCTGATCGAGAATGGAGTTTTTGCGTGGACCTTGATTCTATGATCGATTGATCTTTCACCGTTCTTCGTGATTGCAGAGAGAGTCATGTGGTACTCACCTTCCTCCGTAAGCATAAGATAGGTTTCGTAGTCCGGAGAGGTATTCATTGAGTCTCGCGATGTGCACGTGCCAGTATTCACGATGGAGTGATCATTGGTGGTGAGCGTTGTTTTTTCGCCGGAAGGACTCGTAATATTCAGCGTGAGTACTGCATCGCAGAGTGGGATACCAGTATCATTCAGCACGCCGAATGCGAGATGCGCTTTATCGTTGACTTGGTACGTATCTCGATCTGCGTTGATTGCTAAGACGCCCCATGCGAAATCTTGTGTCAGCTCTGTACGCTCTCCCGTGAGGGGGTTGGTAATGGTGACGATGAGTGTGTAGAACCCTGGCGTAAATGTGCGTAGAGGCTCCAGCACGAGCTGAACTGACCCTTTCTTATAGCGGAAAGGTGCCGGTATCTCTCGACCGTCAGGTCCACGGAGCACGGCAACCACGATCTCAGCTGGTGTGCCTTCTGCAGGGGCCATACTTCCTGCCCCTTGGTTCTTGATGCCTTCGATGATGGCTTGTGTACTGTCATCATTGTTCTTGATGGCAGTGTTCACGACAGTGTCGATGGTCTCTTGGACAGGGCGCACAGCAGTGTCGATGGCATCAGAGACAGCTTCTCTGATCGCGTTCGTATCCCCAGGATCACTGATTGCTGTTTGCATGACGGCTGAACGGAGGTCATCAGTGAGGAGTAGATCAACGGCCTCTTGTACGCGTTGGTCAGTTGCGATTGCTTTCGAGGTTGCCTCTTGCACAGCTTGATTTTCTGCGATGACATCCTGAACGATCGAGCGCAGGACATCGCTTCGAATTGGCCTATCATCACTATTTCCTGTGGACTGCTTCACGGCTTGCTGGAGATCATTGACGACGACAGAGTCGCTCGTGAGTTCTTGTGCGATGGCGTCAGAACGAGTCGTGACCAGAGCGACTGTCACTGCGTGTGCTATGTCTGCATCATCGACGATTGCTTCTGTGATGGTACTGAGCGCGACAGAATCTTTCAGCGATCCATCAGAATTGAGAATGGCACTGTCAGGTTCTTTGAACGTCGTTTGGAGCAGTGTGAATGTTGGAAGTTCGTTTGCCTGGAACTGCGCATTCGTGGGAGTGAGGACAAGGGTGCTTGTAGTGTTTTCGTTTGATGTTACGTCGATATCTGTTCTCTTGGTAATGATCCACTCCCA
>CAZDQZ010000097.1:2641-3956 GCA_964507835.1 uncultured Candidatus Peribacteria bacterium
GCGATGCGGTTCTATGAATGTGACGTCTCCGCTCGTCGGGATCGTGTCTGTGAGGAGTGACATCAGCGATGACGAGGAGTGAACTGCTTCTGCGAAGACACTTTCGATGGACATGGCCAACACTACTTTGATGTTCGCGACTATTCGCTTTATGAAGCTCGTGCTTGGAATCGTTTGTTGATCAGTTGGCACTGTGTCTATCGACGATGACGATTCACTGGATGCACTCGACGAATTGTCCGGTGACGATGATGGCGCATTCTCCGATGACTGTGATACATCGGAAGATTCTGAGCTGGAGGAGACTTCTGAGGATGCAGAGGATTCTGAGCTGGAGGAGACTTCTGAGGATGCAGAGGACGATGCTTGCTCTGATGCAGACGCCGATGAAGATTCATCTGCAGAGCTCGTGATCGACGATGACGCACTGGACGCACTGCTCGATGTTGCGTCAGGAGTTTCCGACGATTCTATCGATGATACGGAGCTCTGAGACGAGCTCTCTGATGCGTCTATCGATGACGATGACGATGCACTCGATGTTTCTATAGCTGGTACGATGACATCAGTCTTGATGGATCCGGTGAATCGTAGAGCGCCACTGCGTGCAAAGAGGGGAGTTTTGTTCGGTGTGCGTATGGTGTACGACAGATCGTACGTCTCTCCTGCCGTCCATGACTTGTCCCATGTGATGTGTGTTGTACCGTCACCGTGTGTGTCGATCCATCCTCCGTTCTGTACGTCTGATACGTCGAATCCCGCTGGTACGGTCTCTTCGATCGTTCCGATGAGTGTCTTTGTCGGTACCACGATCAGCTTCATGTGTTCTTGCGTCTGCGGATATGAACGGGTGACGCTTCCGCGCTTCACATCGATGAGTGCAGGGTTCTCTCGGACAACGAGCGGATGCACGATGCGTCGCGTGATGGGCGTATTGTCGTTTCTCTGGAAAGTGGCTGTTACGGTAATCGTATAGATCCCTGTTTTGAGTGCCGGGATAGTCCATGCATAGTCTGGCGTATTTGAGACACGGCGAAGGTCGCATGATTCGGTTCTGAGGATCGCATGTTGATTCGCTTGAGTTTCGTACGTCGTGGATTGGCCATCGGGACTATCCACGATAGCAACCACGTTTGCTGAGCAGATTGGCTCTGTATTCTCATCGAGCACGGACATGCTCATATGGGCATCATCTCCAGAGGAGTAGATCGCACGATCGGTGTTGAGTGCTACGAATCCTCGATCGATAGTGCCTGTGTATACATCGATGCTATCGAATGATGTTTCTGCATTCCCATTGCTCATCATGAGCCAT
>CAZDQZ010000098.1:0-3789 GCA_964507835.1 uncultured Candidatus Peribacteria bacterium
GGAATTGGTGCGCGAATAAAGTGAAGTGGAATAAAGAAGAAGAGATCAAGAAAGCCGAGATGGAGAAGCTGAAGTCTGGAACCGTCTACCAGCAGGAGGATTATGCGAGGAGGATGATGCGGTGATGATGTAGGATTTCATAGTCCTTCGGTCTTTCCACTTTCTTTTGACGCAAAAGAACGTGGAGCCAAGAAAACAGTAGCTTGAGAAAAATTTTCTGTGACTTCACCGTTCGTTTCGCTACAAAGCGCAGACTCCCCCGCACTTTCTGGGGAAAGATGCGGGGTCAAACATATGCGCTTTTTCACGTTCAGTTCACGGGAAGTCTCGACGGAAATTTTTCAGGCGACACGACGTTCTTCAGAGTCGTAGTCCCTAGTCCTTCATGATCTGCTTGTATTCTGTGATTTCGAATTGCCATCCCTAGACTCATGATTAGCATCCCCGCCGGGATCATCATTTGTCTGTAGAACGATTCCGCATTGAGCAGAAAGCGGACGTTCGGTGTTGCTAGGTACACGACGAGGAATTCTAGAAAGACAAGTAGTCCCCAGACAATTCCGGGGAAACTTGTGGTATCAATGCGCTGGTTTTTCTTCCGACAGTGTTCGTAGATTAGCGTTACTCCGAGAATAATGATGACGTACCACGCTATCCCAAACGATCCTCGGTCGAAGAGTCCATGCAGTACCTCAGAGAGTGCTTCCGGATGGAACGCGAATGTCGTGTCAGACCCGTGCGGGGTGAGGAGTAGCCCCTTCGTGAGCGCGAAGAGATGCCACGGGATGCTAAGAAGTAGTGTGACTCCTGCTGACCGTATCGCGAGCATTCTCGTTTCCTGCGTTCGCCCCAGTGTCAGCGCGACAATGAGCAACCACGGGATCAGGCCAAAGAATGTACCCTCTGATTTTGTCCAGACCGACGCAGATACGAATATTCCAGAGAGAAGAAGGAGCGTGAACTTCTTTTTTCTATCGACTTCTTCGTAGGTCAAATGCAGGAAGACGAGTGACAGCAGGAAGTATTGCGCGAGGACATTGTCTCCGTAGCCTTGTCCTAGATGCAGAGAGAAGAGGGGAATGCTCAGGATGCCTGTGATCGTGAGGAGGGAGTGTAGCAATGACCGTTGGCTACGGATCACGAGAAATAGCGCGACGAAGGTCGAGAGTGATAGTAACCACAGGATTGCGTTTGCTGATGTATCGCTCCATTCCTTCTGCCCTTGGTTCACGGTGATCTGGAGCGCATGGAAGAGGAATGGATACTGTGGCTTCGCCATGCCACGGTCTTCCGTTGGGTCGAAGGCAATGTATCGATCGAGGAATGAAATTTTTGAGCGCATCGTCCAGTTCGTCGCACTGTCGTACTGGAATGTAGGCAGGAGTACCGCATGTGCAAAGCTGTAGATGAGTGTTGACCCAAGAATGAACGAGCAGAGAGCGATAACGATGGAGAATTTCCGTGTCGTTGCCTCCTGTTGTGCATTCTTCAGGGTTGTTAGGTTCGGCATTCTCCATGCGAAGAATCCAGCGGTGATCGTGATGATGATCGTTGGCAGTAGTATCGATAACGGTGTCAGTGGTATTCCAACAATCGTGAGAGCAAAGATGATAAGGACGTTTGTCAGTGCTCCGATGGGTAGACTGAGAGTAGTAGCGCGGAGTATTGATTCTTTCCCCAGGAGAAGAGTCACGATCGCGGTTCCCTCCAGGATGAGGAGAAGAGTCATGCCACTGAAGAGGCTGAAGGTCAGCATGATTATTCGAGCGAGAAAAGAATGGAGCCATCAGAGAAGTCTGTAAGCTTTTTTGCGCGACGATGAATCGGTCCGCAGAGTAGAGTGCTGTGCGATCCATCTTTGTCGATCGTTGTCTGCATACTCCACTCTCCTCTATCCATCACAACAGCATGCGTCGCGCCTGTCGCGGTCGTCGTGACGGGCGTGGGGTATGTGACGTATCTGATGATCTTTTCTTTGTAGTTCGTGCCGTCTCTGCACACTGCGACGTGCACAGGAACCGATGATTCCTTCGCAATGTCTGAGATGGTTCTTCCTATCTGGTGCGCGGATCCTGCTTCATCGTAAATACCGTTCATGTACCCGACGAGGTGTTCGTGTGTGAAGCGGAGGAGGTCGATGGAAAATCGTGAGGCGTAGAGCAGTGTGACGATTACGAGCAATATTGTGATGTGCGAGAGTCTCTTCTCTGTTTTAGAGAATATACTGATTCCGATTGTGATGATGAGTGTCAGGATGCCAAGCGTGATGGTGATTGATTCTCCAAACACTCGGTATCCGCGCAGTGCGTGATAACTACTCGGCGTGTATGGTTCGACAGTGAAGAGATGACGGAAGCCCGTGCTGATGATCTGGCCAACACTCGATGGCTCAAATTCAAGGCTCGTGAAGCCTGCTTCGGCGCTCTCTGTCTGCGTCAGTAGATTGAGGAGGTACTTCGTTCTCCCCGGTTTCCATCCCGGAGAAACTGTGAGGTCGATTCGTACAGAACCATCAATGCTCTGTGGGAGCGTGAACTGCATGAAATCCGTTGGAACGTAGGATTCATTATCCTTGAGTGGCACCATGAAGATGTTGATCGGTTCGTTCGAACGGTACCCGATGACTAATGCTTGACCGGCTCCTTCGATCGCTGTGGTTGCTCGGCCTTTATTATTGCGAAGTGCGGTCTCGACGGGGTCTGACGAATCGACAAGCGTTGGCTCGATGAGAATCGTTTCAGCAGAGACAGTTCCTACAATGAAGAACGTTGCAAGCAGGACGAGGACGCGCTGAGCAGGGATCATGTTCTGTGGCTTAGAGCGACAGAAGGATGATCACTGTCATGAGCTCCCAGGCAACGAGTGAGTAGAAAACGTCGATAGCGAGGAGCGTCGTTGGCTTCTTCATGTATGAATATCCTGTCGCAGTCACCGATGCATTGAATGCGAGCCAGATGAGGGCAACGACGATCACGGGAGCGAGCATGTTTGAAAATCGTGTGAGGGTGAGAATTCTGCCGAGAACCATGACCTGGATCAGATTGCCGATTACATTGACGACGAGTGCAGGAGCCATCGCGCTGAGTGTTGCCTTCTTTGGATCTCGTGTGATGCCATGCATTTTTGCCCAACTCCTCCCGAAGAGTGGTCCATACCAAACCATGCCGATAACCATCTGCGCAACGACACAGGCGACCACAATGATCGGATGCTGAATGGCAAACATGAATGGGGAGAGGAGGGTGGACATGGGAGTGAGAGAAAAATGAAAGTGAAAAGTGAATAAATACTAACACATCACATATACTTCTCTATTTGAAAGTATGAATGATCCAGTGACTAATTGAAATTCTATGACGATATATGGTCGGGACGGCGGGGCTCGTGCTTCGCCGCGGCATGGTTCCAAACCGACGCATCGTACAACTGAGTGACACGCAAGAATTTCAATCTATGATTTGTGACTTATGACTTTTACTGACCTTCTGGTCGGGACGGCGGGGCTCGAACTCGCGGCCTCCTGGTCCCAAACCAGGCGCTCTACCAACTGAGCTACGTCCCGAGAAAAAATGCGTGGGAGAAAGATCGAATCTGGGATGAGCGTACCTTTTCATGGACGCACCGCAAGCGGTGCTAGGCAACTGAGCTACGTCCCGTACACGTAAGACTTTACCTTATTTTAGAAGAACATCCAATACACGATTTTCGTGACAGGATCCATATCAGGACCGTATACCAAAATGCCACCGAGAGCGCCTACAAGGCTTAGGGTTGTGAGTGCGATGATGA
>CAZDQZ010000099.1:0-3753 GCA_964507835.1 uncultured Candidatus Peribacteria bacterium
CACCGGAGATCGATGTCATCAAGCTCGCTCGTGAGGAGTCTGCCGATGGCTACGTCCTCGGCAAAGCGATGGCGGAGGCTCTCTGGTTCACCGCGGAGAAGCAGTACGGCTTCAAGCTCCTCGTCGTACGGCCGGTGGGCGTGTACGGTGAGCGGGATACGTTTACGATCGATGGGAACGTTATTCCGTCCCTCATGGTGAAGGCCGAGGAGGCGACCAAGGAACTCACGGTGTGGGGGAGTGGTAAGCAGGAGCGCGTCTTCGTCTATGTGCTGGATCTTGTGCAGGCAGTCTTCCGTCTTCTTGATCATGATGCACGTGGGGTACAGTATGTTCTGCCACCCGATACAGTGACCATATCACAGGTTGCTTCCATAGTGAGCAATCTTATCCGTCCAGGATTACGAATCGTCCCTGATACATCGAAACCCGAAGGGAAGAGGAGCATTGCTGTCCTCAGCAATCACGCATGTCTTGCCGATTTCCCGTGGACATCACTTGAAGAGGGCTTGAAGAGGACGTATGAGGGGTGGAAGGGGATGAAATAGAGGATGAGAGGATTGAGAAGAGGAGAGGATTAGAAGATGTGCTTTGATTGTTTCTTTTAACCTCTTTTCCTTTACATCCTCTCATCCTCTACATCCTCTTATTTTCTACATCCTCTTATCCTCTACTCTTCATTCCGCTATTCTCTCTTTTGATGCGCATCCTCCATCATTCACTGATACAGAAGCACGGAGCCAAGTTCCTTCGTTTTGCCGTCTGTGGCGGGCTTGGAGCCTGTATTGACTTTGGCATACTTCGTTTTTCTGTGCACACACTACTCTGGCCGGAGGAGTATGCCCTCATCGCATCGACGGGGTTTGCGATGATCTTCGTCTTCTTCGCGAATCGTTTCTTTACATTCAAGGCAACGTCCGGTCACGCAGGAGGACAGGCACTCAAGTTTTTCCTCGTGTACTTATTCGCAGCAGTTCTCAACTACTGTCTTTCCCTTGGACTCATCTTCATCGGCGTGCAGTACCTCCTTGCGAAGGC
This sequence comes from uncultured Candidatus Peribacteria bacterium, assembly GCA_964507835.1. Lineage (GTDB taxonomy): Bacteria > Patescibacteriota > Gracilibacteria > Peribacterales > Peribacteraceae > CAZDQZ01. The sequence goes on from CAZDQZ010000099.1 coordinate 1,039, forward strand.
GATCGCGATTGGCTGCATTATGTTCTTCAATTACTTCTGTTTGAATCGATTCGTCTTTGGTGTACTTCGTGCGAAAGTCGATGATGAAATCGTTTTCGCATAATGTCTCTATGAAGAAAATTGCCATCATCGCCGGCGCGGGACCTGCAGGGCTTACCACTGCGTATGAGCTCCTGAAGCGCACAGATATTCATCCCATCGTGATCGAGGCGACGGATGCGATCGGTGGGATCGCGCAGACGTACAACTACAAAGGCAATCGCATCGACATCGGTGGTCATCGTTTTTTCAGCAAGATCGATCGCGTCATGGAGTGGTGGTTCAATATTCTCCCGCGTCAGGGAAAGCCGTCAGCGGATACTGCTCTTCGTAATCACGAAATCGAGTACATTGCCGAGCGCATCCTTGAGAAGCTGGATGGTGCGCAAGAGAAACGCATCGCTCCAGATCCCGAGAAAGAAGATGAAGTCATGCTCCAGCGTCCACGGGTTTCGCGCATCTTTTATCATAAGAATTTTTTCCCATACCCCATCGGTATTACGTTTTTGGTTGCAAAGAGACTAGGGTTTTGGAATACGTTCATGATCGGGATGAGTTACATCAAACGCCACTTCTTTCCGCTGAAAGATGAATCACACCTCGATGCTTTTTACAGAAATCGTTTCGGTGACCGGCTCTATAAGACATTCTTCGAAGCTTACACCGAGAAGGTATGGGGAGTGCCGTGCAGTCAGATCAAAAGTGACTGGGGTGCCCAACGCGTGAAGGGGCTCTCTCTCAAGCGTGCTATAGTCCACGCACTCAAGGATCTCTTATCTAGTGATTTTGCGAAACAACAGAAAGATCGCGAAACGAGCCTTATTACTCGATTTTTCTATCCTAAATATGGCCCTGGGCAGATGTGGGAGACGGTAGCCAAGCAGGTGCAGTCAGCAGGCGGAGAGATCCGGATGAAGGCGAGGGTGTCGGGGGTGCACTTAGGGAAAGTCACAAGTCATAAGTCACAAGTCACAAGTAGCGCGGGTCAAGGGCCCGCAGAAGATAACGTTGTTGCTGTTACGATCGAAAATATGGAAACGGGCGAAACGGAGCGTGTCGAGTGTGATTACTTCTTCAGCACAATGCCGATCAAACATTTGATTGGGATGATGACACCTCATCCTCCATCCAGAGTCGTCGAGGTGGCAGAGGGGCTGGTGTATCGAGATTTCCTGACCGTTGGCTTACTTCTGAAGAAGCTCCACGTACAGGAAAAGGGTAAGACACCTGCAGTCGAAGTCCCCGATAACTGGATCTACATCCAGGAAGGCGAAGTCAGAGTTGGTCGTGTGCAGATCTTCAATAATTGGAGTCCATACATGGTGAAGGATTGGGAAAATACGCAGTGGATTGGCCTTGAGTACTTCGTGAACGAGGGTGGGGATCTGTGGATCAAAGATGATAAAGATTTGATCGAGCTTGGGATCACAGAGATGGAGAAGATCGGGATGATCAAGCGTGAGGATATTGTTGATGGATGCGTTCTCCGCATGCCGAAAGCGTACCCTGCGTACTTCGGGAGCTACGATCAATTGCACGTCGTGCGCGAGTTTACCGAGAAGATTCCGAATTTGTTTTTGATCGGTCGTAACGGCATGCATCGCTACAACAATCAGGATCACTCGATGCTCACTTCTATGCTCGCTGTCGATAACATCCTTGCCGGTATCACCGACAAATCAAATCTGTGGGAAGTGAACCTAGAAGGGGAGTATCACGAGGAGAAGAAGCGTTAGGTATTCTTCGTATACCACTCCACACTCCTATGTATGCCTTCGGTGAAGTTTGTCTGTGGATCGTAGCCAAAGGTCTTCCGTGCCTTCGAAATATCGGCGATGTAGTGCGTCACTTCTCCTGTGCGAGATTTTCCGACTTCAATCGGGGACTTACTCTGGAGGAGTCGCTTCATTTCTTCCGCGAGGTGCAGGATCGTTGTGCCTTCGCCGTACGCCAGGTTATAGGTGTCGTTCTTCGCTGTGTCCCAGTTCGCGATAATTTTTGTGAGTCCCTGCACCGCATCATCGATGTACGTGAAATCGAGACATTTATCTTTGCCAAAAACTTTGAGAGGCTTATTCGCTTTGGCATTCCTGAAGTACAGAGGCACCACACGGATCGAATCATCGTACATGCCGTAGACGTTGCTGAAGCGCACGATGACAGTCTCGATACCGTAACATCGCTTGTACGCCTCGAAGAAGGCTTCTCCGGCGATCTTGCTTGCAGTGTAGGGGCTCTCGCACGTCATGAAGTGTGCTTTGTCCTCCGTGTACTTCTGTCCGTCTGGCAGATGGATATTGCCGTATGTTTCGCGGGATGAAGCGAACATCATGCGCTTGATACCGTTCTTGCGCGCGAATTCCAGGACATTGAATGTGTCGATGCAATTATCCATCGCGCGGTCAGGGTTTTCCACGAGCTCGTAGACGCGGGCGTTTGCGGCTAAGTGAATGATGAGATCGGGAAGAGCTTTAAGCTTTAAGCTTTGAGCTGTAAGCGCGCTTGTATCGCGCAAGTCAACGTTGATGCGTAGGTCCTCTACGCGTTTTTGCCACTTACATGGTTCCCAGTCCATTCCTTGGACTTGGTGTCCAAGATCCAGGAGTGTCTCACAGAGTCGTGTGCCGATAGTGCCGGAGGAACCGGTGACGAGAATATGCATAGAGCTATGAGCGA
>CAZDQZ010000100.1:0-3752 GCA_964507835.1 uncultured Candidatus Peribacteria bacterium
GTGCGACGTTCGCCAGAACGATGAAGGCAGTGTTCGACCTCGCGTGGCTGGGCGCCACGGCGTTCGTGGCAAAATGACAATCCATCTTTTATGAACGGGAGCACGATGCTTCGTGCGGTCGACAAGTGTTGTATAGGGTCGTCGACCGCGGGAAGCATCCCGCTCCCCTTATTATGAGTAATATTTTAATGCAGGAAAGAATTAAGAATTGCCTTTCTTTATCCCCACCCTCCTCACATACAACCGCAGAACACACCAAAACATCTCAAGTCCATCACGGATGATCCGCACCTTCGACTCTGGAACCGCAGTCCATTGTACGGGAACTTCTGCAATCTTCAGGCCTTCAATGAGAGCCAAGGACAATACCTCGACATCGAAAGCGAAACGATCGATCTTCTGGAGAGAGAAAAGGTGTTTCGCAGAAACTTGCGTAAAAAGTTTACAGCCACACGCCGTATCGTGAATCCCTGGAACAAGGGTATGACAGAGAGTATGGTACGTGCGTCCGATGATTCTGCGATGCCATGACATCGTCACGAGTGACTGTGTGTGTGCGGAAACACGAGAGCCAATCGCGATATCCGCGTGCTTCTGCTGTAACTCCCGAAAAAGATGTGGAACCTCACTCATCGGTGTCGCACCATCGGCGTCATACATCAGGACGAAGTCACCGACGGCCTTCAGCATCCCCATCCGCACCGCCGCGCCCTTACCACGATTCTGCGGAAGAGAATGGACGATCACCGGTAATCGTCCTTCAAATGTACGTGCGATATCCACCGTACGATCTTTACTGCCATCATCACAGACGAGCACTTCTTGAAGTCCGAGTCCTGCATCCTTGAGCTGTGACAAGGAAGCTTCTATCGCTTGTAAGGTCACCGCAAGGCGAGGCTCTTCGTTGTATGCCGGGATGACGATGGAGAGGGGGGGCATAAGGTGGCGTATATCGAATATCGTATGTCGTATGTCGAATACTGTCACGATATACGACATTCGAAATTCGACCTACGATTAGTACACCTCCTTCAGATAACACTCTTCGCACAGCACCGTTTCGGGGCGCTCTGGGGCGTACGTCGTCTGGATCGCCTTCGCGCACGTCGCACACGTCCGTGCATAGAGCACCCGAGCATTCTCCCGTGTATAGATGGCTTCTAAGCGATCATGAGGATGGAGACGGGGCAGTGGGAGACCGCGCTTCCGATAGAACGCAAGCTCCTGCGGGATAATGCGATATGGCTTCTTCGATCCCTCTGAGGCAATGATCGTCTCGAGAATTTGGTCTGGAACATCATCAATGTTCTGTGGGAGTGCTTCTGCCGAAATCATCTGCAGTGACTGTGGGACAGCATCGTTATCTTTCCAACCCCACCCTCGCGCCAATGATTCATCCTTGGTGAGTGGCCACGCCTCGAACGCCTTCGTCTCGTTGTACGCAAATGATGATATCGTTGTCGGGAAAAATTCTCCCCACTCTCCCCTACCCTCCATGGCACGTACAATCGTCGGGACCAATGTCTGATATTCATCTTTGGAATACTGCTTATTCAGAATGCAGTACTTCATTTTCTTGATGCCGAAACAAGCGAAACATTCGCTACTTCCGTGCGCGTTGTCGCAGTAGAGAAGATTGTCACACTGGTACGTGAGATTACTGAAGCACGTATCCTTGAGATCACTCGTGGCTTTGCATTCGTACAGATTGCGTGAGAATGACCCGCGCGTCGTATCCATACAGTTCTGCATATCGATGGTGTCGTACACATACATACAATCCTCCAGATCCATCGAACTGAAGCACGTCTGCGCATTCACCGTATTCTGCAGATAATCACCGCTACTATGCTCAGCATTGAGATTCCACGTACAACGCTTGGGGCACGAGAGGGATAGTGCACGAAATTTCTCCAAAAAATCCGCACGAAAAATAGCATCTGCCATATAGCGTTTACGCGTCGCGATCACCTCATCCTTCGTGGCAGGCACATTCAGGATCATCGCCTTCTGATTCTTCCGCGACACACAGCCAATGAGGTACTGCGATGCATGACAATCGAAGCAGAGCGTACAGTCCGAGCAATTCGAACAGAGGTCGAGATCCTCACTCGCGTAACAACGACGAGAATCATTGCAGTCCGCGCAGAGTTCCATGTTCGAGCTATTCACGAGATTGATCGAATCTTTGCAGTCGATGGCCCAATCGGAGTAATGCACATCCTCAGAACGCATCGTCGATGACGACATGTAGCAATTTTTATTCCGAGAACTATGCACGGTGTACTCACTGTTCTCGCTCTGGGTATTGAAAATGCAGAGGCGTGGAACACGCTTCTTGAGCTCAGCAATCTGATCCATGATCGGTCGCTTCAGATCGAGATCCTGCCCGTACACACGCGGATCGAAGCTATCTGCCCAGAAGCACTCGTGACACAAAACAGGGACTCCTTTATCGGGAGAGTAGATGGAAATCACATGCTTCTTACAGGAACTACACGTGTTCTTGTAGTAATGCTTGTCATTACGAAACGACAATCGACGTCTCTGCCGACACTCCGGACAGTGGGTGGGAAGAGGTATCGATAGCGTTATGCCACCGACAATCGGTGAGAGGCGCTTCAGCATTACCTGATCGTCAGCAGTGATCTGAAACGCCTCTCTGCAGGAAGTACAATGTTTTTCCATAAGAAACAAAGTGAATTGTACAACTGACTATATGGCTGTATAATGAGCCTGTACACTGTTCTATTTTCTAGAACAACACATAAATGCTCACAGACTACTTGCATCGGCTCGGGTGTTCTACGAAGGAGCAGACGATTTACGTCGCCCTGGCATCGATCGGACTCCAGCCAGCGTCGCTCCTCGCACGCAAGGTCGGTCTCGATAGAGTCGTCACGTACAAGCAACTCAAGAAATTAGAAGAGAAAGGACTCGTGAAAGTCGCGATGCGCGATGGCACGCAGTACTTCGGCGTCACAGGTACGGACGGCATCGATGCGTACCTCACGGAGCGAGATGAAGAAACGAAGCAACTGAAATCACAGATGCCATCGATCGATAAAGAACTGAAGCAACTGACACACGGAGAGGGATTCGTCCCCACTGTCGAAGTCTTCCAAGGGAAGTCCGGTATTAAGGGGCTCTTCCGTGATCTGCTGTACGAAGCGAAGAAAGAACATGTTCTTAGGCTACGCATGCTCACATCGAATACCTTCGACCAACAGCTCGGCACCGTTAAACTGCCTCCTTTTGTCGATGAATTTTTTCACGATCTACAAAAAGGCAACCTCACGATTGAAATCCTGGAAGCATCGGGGACGCTGATCCCCGAGTACATCCGTCGCATCGATGTCAACAACTTCGCAATGAGTGCCCTCCCGGCGACACGCGGAGCGACGCACGTCTTCCTTGTGGGGAGTGCTCTCTACCTCGCGTGCTACGGCGACACGCCCATCGGCCTCAAGGTGAAGCAGGAGCAGATGAGCCAGATCTTCCACTTCCTCTTCGACACGATGCAGAGGTCGGTGGAGGGGAGAAAATGAATGATGAATCCAGAATTCGTATATCGAATTTCGGATGTCGTATGTCGAGTACTTTCACGATATACGATCTACGACATTCGACCTACGATTAGTACACTTCCTTCAAGTAACACTCCTCGCACAACACTTTTTCTGGTCGCTCTGGGGCGTACGTCGTCCGTATCGCCACGAAACACTTATCGCACGTTCGATCAAAAAGTTTGC
>CAZDQZ010000101.1:0-3703 GCA_964507835.1 uncultured Candidatus Peribacteria bacterium
CACCGGAGATCGATGTCATCAAGCTCGCTCGTGAGGAGTCTGCCGATGGCTACGTGCTCGGCAAAGCGATGGCAGAGGCACTCTGGTTCACTGCAGAGAAGCAGTATGGTTTCAAGCTCCTCGTCGTACGGCCGGTGGGTGTGTACGGTGAGCGCGATACGTTCACTGTTGATGGGAATGTCATTCCTTCCCTGATGGTGAAGGCTGAGGAAGCGACCAAAGAACTCACCGTTTGGGGGAGCGGTAAGCAGGAGCGCGTCTTCGTCTATGGTCCGGATCTTGTGCAGGCAGTTTTCCGATTACTTGATCACGAAGCACGCGGGATCCAATACGTTCTTCCTCCGGACGTTGTGACGATCGGTGCAGTTGCGACGATGGTGCGCGATCTCGTACGCCCCGAGCTTCCACTGACGTTTGATACATCGAAACCCGAAGGGAAGAGGAGCATTGCTGTCCTCAGCAATCACGCATGTCTTGCCGATTTCCCGTGGACATCACTTGAAGAGGGCTTGAAGAGGACGTATGAGGGGTGGAAGGGCGCTGGTAAAAAGTCATAAGTCACCCGCCTTCGCCTGCGGGCTACGGACGGGCAGGTAAGTCATAAGCCTATAATGGCATCTTTTTTACTTGTGACTGCAGACTTGTGACTCTTCTTCGCCTTTCCGCTACTCTGTCGCCAATGCGTCGATTCCTCCATCATTCACTGATACAGAAGCACGGAGCCAAGTTCCTTCGTTTTGCCGTCTGTGGCGGGCTTGGAGCCTGTATTGACTTTGGCATACTTCGTTTTTCTGTGCACACACTACTCTGGCCGGAGGAGTATGCCCTCATCGCATCGACGGGGTTTGCGATGATCTTCGTCTTCTTCGCGAATCGTTTCTTTACATTCAAGGCAACGTCCGGTCACGCAGGAGGACAGGCACTCAAGTTTTTCCTCGTGTACTTATTCGCAGCAGTTCTCAACTACTGTCTTTCCCTTGGACTCATCTTCATCGGCGTGCAGTACCTCCTTGCGAAGGCGATCGCGATTGGCTGCATTATGTTCTTAAATTACTTCTGTTTGAATCGATTCGTTTTTAGCGTGCTCGGTGCTCAGGCGGATGATGAGATCATCACTGCATAATACTTTCTATGAAAAAAGTTGCGATCATCGCCGGCGCTGGACCTGCAGGTCTGACCGTTGCGTATGAGCTCCTTCAGAGGACTGACATTCATCCTATTGTTCTTGAGGCGACGGATGCCATCGGTGGCATTGCACAGACGTACAATTACAAAGGGAATCGCATCGATATCGGCGGGCATCGTTTTTTTAGCAAGATCGATCGTGTCATGGACTGGTGGTTCAACATTCTTCCGCGTCAAGGCAAGCCATCGGTGGATACTGCACTTCGGAATCACGAGATCGAGTACATCGCTGAGTGCATTCTCAAGAGACTCGATGGCGTAGAGCAGAAGCGCATCGCTCCAGATCCCGAGAAGGAGGATGATGTGATGCTCCAGCGCCCGAGAGTGTCGCGCATCTTCTATCACAAGAATTTCTTTCCGTACCCCATCGGCATCACATTCATGGTGGCGAAGCGACTGGGATTCTGGAACACCTTCATGATCGGCATGAGCTATATCAAACGTCATTTCTTTCCACTCAAAGATGAGTCGTATCTCGATGCATTCTACAAAAATCGCTTCGGTGATCGCTTGTACAAGACATTTTTTGAAGCCTATACCGAAAAGGTGTGGGGAGTACCGTGCAGTCAGATCAAGAGTGACTGGGGGGCACAGCGCGTGAAGGGTCTCTCTCTTCGACGGGCAGTTGTCCATGCCGTGAAAGATCTCCTCTCCAGTGATTTTGCAAAACAGCAGAAGAATAGGGAGACAAGTCTCATCACGCGCTTCTTTTACCCCAAGTTTGGCCCCGGCCAGATGTGGGAGACGGTGACCAAGCAGGTGCAGTCAGCGGGTGGAGAGATTCGGATGAGGACGAGAGTGTCGGGAGTACATTTGGGAAAGAATAGCGCGGGTCTTCGACCCGCAGAAGATAACGTTGTTGCAGTGACGATCGAAAACATTGTCACAGGAGAAACAGAGCGTGTGGAATGCGATTATTTCTTTAGCACGATGCCGATCAAGCACTTGATTGGCATGATGACGCCTCACCCTCCATCGAGAGTCGTCGAAGTGGCAGAGGGCTTGGTGTACCGAGATTTCCTGACCGTTGGTTTACTTCTAAAGAAGCTCCACGTGCAGGAAAAGGGTAAGGCACCTGCCGTTGAAGTCCCTGATAATTGGATTTACATCCAGGAAGGCGATGTCAGAGTCGGCCGTGTGCAGATCTTCAATAACTGGAGTCCGTACATGGTGGCAGATCACCAAAAAACGCAGTGGATTGGTTTGGAATATTTCGTGAACGAAGGCGGAGATCTTTGGATCAAAGAAGACAAAGACTTGATTGAACTCGGGATCACCGAGATGGAGAAGATCGGCATGATCAAGCGCGAAGATATTCTCGATGGGTGTGTCCTCCGCATGCCAAAGGCCTATCCTGCGTACTTCGGGAGCTATGATCAACTACACGTCGTGCGTGAGTTTACTGAGAAGATCCCGAATATGTTCCTCGTCGGCAGAAACGGCATGCATCGCTACAACAATCAGGATCACTCGATGCTCACAGCGATGCTTGCTGTCGATAACATCGTCGCAGGTAGAACTGATAAAAGTAACCTCTGGGAAGTGAACTTAGAAGGAGAGTACCACGAGGAGAAGAAGCGTTAGGTATTCTTTGTATACCACTCCACGCTCTTCTGTATGCCTTCTGCGAAGTTTGTCTGTGGATCGTAGCCAAATACTTTCTTCGCCTTCGAGATATCGGCGATGTAGTGCGTGACTTCTCCCGTGCGCGAGGGGCCGATATCGATTTGAGATTCACTCTTCAGTAACCGTTTCATTTCTTCGGCAAGGCGCAGGATCGTCGTACCTTCACCGTACGCAAGGTTGTAGGTATCATTCTTCGCCTTGTCCCAGTGTGCGATGATCTTCGTGAGACCCTGTACGGCGTCATCGATGTAGGTGAAGTCCAGACATTTGTCTTTTCCGAAGACTTTGAGAGGCTTATTTGCTTTCGCGTTCCTGAAGTAGAGAGGCACGACGCGGATCGAATCATCGTACATGCCGTAGACATTGCTAAATCTCACGATGACAGTCTCGATCCCGTAACAGCGCTTGTACGCCTCGAAGAAGGCTTCTCCGGCGATCTTACTTGCAGTGTAGGGGCTCTCGCAGGTCATGAAATGTGCTTTGTCCTCTGTGTACTTCTGTCCGTCTGGCAGATGGATATTGCCGTACGTCTCGCGTGACGAGGCGAAGATCATGCGCTTGATACCGTTTCTGCGTGCGAACTCGAGGACATTGAATGTGTCGACGCAGTTATCGAGCGCGCGATCGGGATTCTCCACGAGTTCATACACGCGGGCGTTCGCGGCGAGGTGAATAATTAAATCAGCTTTGAGCTTTGAGCGTTGAGCGTTGAGTGCTGTTGCATCTCTGAGATCGATGTTGATGCGGAGTTTTTCAACAATAGGATTCCATTTGCATGGTTCCCAATCTGCTCCAATAACGGTGTGACCAAGGTCGAGGAGCGTTTCACAGAGTCGCGTGCCGATAGTGCCGGAGGAACCGGTGACGAGAATATGCATAGAGCTATGAGCGA
>CAZDQZ010000102.1:0-1247 GCA_964507835.1 uncultured Candidatus Peribacteria bacterium
TTTTTATTATAATGTCATATATATTTTACAGTCATACAAATGTGACCTCCTTCTCAATAAGTTCCATGACCTCCTGGAACGATCAAAAGGTCTTCCTGAAGCCATTTTGAAGCATCTTTACCTTGATTCTTCTGAGAAGAGGGTTCTTTCCTTCATTTCGTCGGTCACACTTGCTTTATGCGTTTTTTCTGGATTTGCACCGTGATTTTTTGCCTCATTCCGCAGATCGTATTCGCGGGCACTCCTGACGTGCCGGATCCGTACTATGCGCATACCGCGCCACGGCGTGCAGGTGAGTTAGCTCATGTTCTTGCTCAGGCTCGCTTTTTAGCTACATTAAAACAGAAGGAGTCAGACAATGTGGTTGTCGGATCACTATTCAGTATGCGAGAGCTGTCTCTACTGTGCTCTCTTCGTCGATCTCTGCCATCTAACCGTGGTGCAGGATTTCTGCAGACTCTCTCGGTGCGCCTCGTGCCCTTGTTCCACTCTGCACGCTCCACCGACATTCTCATTGCTCTCACGCGACATGATACGTGCACGTCAGAACGACAGCAGATTGTCTCGCAACCTGTTCGCTTCTCGCTCCACATCCAGTTCGACAGTGCCAAGCGCGTGGTCTCACGGAATCCAGTCTGGAATGCGTGTATCAGAAGCGAAAATCTCTCCGTTGATTTGATCCGTTCGAATACCGATGTCTTCATCCATCGGCAAGGACGCATCGTACAGAAGATCCCCTATACCTGCAGAGATTACCATCGTGGGCCACAGAATCTCTGGTTGTATCCCGATCAACCCGGGTTACAGATATTTGTTGATTCCAAAGCGAGGTTGCTAGGGATACTCCCGTCATCGCTTGATGTTTATTCTCCTCAGGATGGTGAAAGCATTGTTGCTAGGTGAGTTCTGAGTGCACCGACTGCTCTTCCTCTGTGACTCACGGCATTCTTCTGCTCAATCGACATCGCTGAATAGACGCGGTCGTATCCATCGGGTCTGAAGCAGGCAGAGATGGGTAGTCCTGGTAAATATCCTGCTTCGAGCTCATGAGTTATGACGCCATCACATGTTCCATGGAAAATCGTTTCCTGTCCGTTCTCATCGATGAGTGCAAGACAGCACACGAAGTGCGCGCGCTTATTCTTCTCATGATGCATACGTTCTAGAAAGAATTCGATCCATTCTTTGTCTGTTGCTTGTGGTCCCGCTCCCCATCTCCTTGTATGCACACCAAGCTCTTTCTCGAG
>CAZDQZ010000102.1:1347-3616 GCA_964507835.1 uncultured Candidatus Peribacteria bacterium
TATACCCATCCTCCGTCGGTTCGGCGGGGCTTCCTGCCATTCTGTCGATGTAGACTTTGCGCGCTTTCGCCCCGTCAGCGGGGCCGATGAGGCCCTTCTCTTCCATGATGTCGAGGAGGCGAGCGGCACGTGCATAGCCAACTTTGATCTGTCTCTGGAGGAGTGAGGCGGAGGCTTTGCCTGTCTGCTGGACGACGCGGAGAGCTTCGAAGAACATGTCATCGCCACCGTTGTCATCGGCATCCAGGTTGATCGTACCTGTGCCTCCTGTGACGGCTTCATTCTCGTCTTTGTCACCATCGCCGAGGGAGATTTCTTCGGTGAGCATTCCGCCACCGGCTACTTTCACTGCGTTGATGACACGCTCCACTTCTTTGGTCGAGATGTAGATGCCTTGGATGCGCACAGGGTTTGCGGTCGATGCAGTCATGTAGAGCATGTCACCTTTGCCGAGGAGATCTTCTGCGCCGATGCTATCGAGGATCGTGCGCGAGTCGATGGCGCTTACCACACGGAAGGCGATGCGGGTGGGGATATTGGCTTTGATGAGACCGGTGATGACATCCACACTCGGGCGCTGGGTAGCGATGATGAGGTGCATACCGACGGCACGAGCCATCTGTGCGATGCGTGCGATCATTGTCTCCGTGTCTTTGCGATGCTGACGCATCATGAGGTCGGCGAGCTCATCGATGACGATGACGATGCGAGGGAGTTTCTTATCATCTTCCTTCTGCTTCTCGTTGTACTCTGCGAGATTTCTCACACCTACTTCCGAGAAGCGATGGAGGCGTCGACCCATTTCCGCGATCGCCCATCTGAGGGCTTGGAGGGCTTTCTCGGACTCTGTGATCACGGGCGTGAGCAGGTGTGGAATGCCGTTGTAGGGCATGAGCTCCACGCGCTTGGGGTCGATGAGGATGAGCTTTAGTTCATGCGGGGCATTCTGGTACAGGAGTGAGGCTAGGAACGTATTCATGGCTACTGACTTACCCGCACCCGTTGCTCCTGCAATGAGCAGGTGTGGCATTTCTTCGATTGTTGCGACGAAGGCATCGCCACTCACGCCACGCCCGAGCGGGATCGTGAGAGGGGACTCCGACTGCTTGAACTCGCTCGATTCCAGCATTTCCCTCAAGTACACCGTCGAGCGCTTTTCATTGGGCATCTCGATGCCGACGAGTGATTTCCCTGGGATCGGAGCCTCGATGCGGAGGCTCTGTGCTGCGAGCGCGAGTGCAAGGTCATCCTTCAGGCTTTCGATCTTACTGAGCTTCACTCCTTCTGATGGCTCTAGTGTGAACTGTGTGACGGTTGGGCCGGGGTGAGCGTCACGCATCGTCACTTGGACTTCGAATTCTGCGAGTTTCTCTTTGATGCGCGCTGCCTGATTCTTCAGGTCTTCGTCATTCACGGTGAGCTCACTTCGCTTGGCTTCTAGTAAGTCGAGCTCTGGGAACTTCCACTCCTCGAAGCGCGTGTCCTTCATCTCGATCTGATCCTTATTCTTGACGATGGGTGCTGGCTTCTTCTTTTCTTCTGTTTCCTCACGTGCGAATGCAGGTCGCACGATGTTGAGGTCTGGCTCTTCCTCGTCTTCTTCATCGATACCTGCTTGCTCGATCAAATCCATGGCAGATTGCTCCTCATCTTCTTCGTCCTCATCGTCTTCGGTAGATTCTTTCACTCGTCGCTTCGGCTTTTCTTCCTCTCTCATACTACTGATGATCGCGGGGATATCTGGTTCAAAGGTAATGAAGAGGCCGATCAAGAAGAGTGCAGGGAGCACGATGTAGCCCGCTCCTTTGCTGAGGAACACGACGAACGGGAACGCCATGAGGAAGCCGATTGCGCCTCCTAGTTCATCTCTTGCAGAAGCGATGTCGTTCATAGGTGCGGAGAGATGCACGAGCCCGAGGAATGCGGCGAGACAGAGAGAGATCCCGACGGTTCTCTTGGCTTCTAGATTGGGGCTTGTACCCACCATGAGGAGGCATCCGAGGAGGATAAGTGCACCTGGGAGCAGGATATTCCACGATCCGAAGAGGAACGTCATACCTCTATTCATCGCGAAGCCGAGGGCTCCGGCGTTGTTTCTGAGTGCGAGGAAGAGTACCAGACCAAGGACGATGGAGATGACGGCCTTTACTTGCCGTAACGTGTGGACTTCTAAATCCAGGCTCGGGAGGTCACTTTTGAGCTTCCTACGCCTTTTTCGCCGAAGCTTGGTCTTTCGTCGGACCTTTGGCATCGGAGGTTATTATACAGT
>CAZDQZ010000103.1:0-3586 GCA_964507835.1 uncultured Candidatus Peribacteria bacterium
ATACGACATACGACATACGACATACGACATACGACATACGACATACGACATACGAAAAAGGGCCCCCTTACGGAAGCCCTCTTTGAAGTTCTGAACGAAGAGTTCGACTAACGAACAGCGTCCTTCAGCGTCTTGCCGGCCTTGAAAGAAGGAACCTTCATCGCTGGGATGGAGATCTTCTGTGAAGGATTGCGTGGGTTGACACCCATGCGAGCCTGGCGCTTGCTGATGCGGTACGTACCGAAACCGGTGATCGTAACGTTGTGACCTTTCTTGAGCTCCTTCGTGATCGTACCGATGAGAGCTTCGAGAGCGTCGGAAGCGGCGCGCTTCGTGATGCCTGCTGCGTCAGCAATGGCGTTAATGAGATCCTGCTTGGACATAGGGATCGGGGGGTAGGAAGTAAGATGAGCTGATTGTACTCAGTGAGACCGCAGGGGCAAGCCAAAAATCACTTGCAAAGTCCTTGATTTTGGCTTTCGATCGTGAACATGGCTTCTATAAGCCAAAAGAGGAAAAATTGATCGAACTTGCAAGGAATAGAATATGGATTGTGATATTTATTTTAGTTACGAGAAAAGTGTTGCGAGCTTTGTTCATTTCCACTTTTTTGACGCAAAAAAGTGGAGCAAAAAACAGTCGCTGTGAAATTTTTCCTGCAGTTTCATCAGTTCACTGCGCTAAAAATTGCAAACTCCCCAGCACCCTTCCAAACGTACATCATACAAATCAAATACTTAAGAAATATGAAAATTCATCCGGAAGGGTGCTGGGTCAAACAGTGCAATTTTTCACGCTTCGTTCACTGGAAACTGCGACGGAAAAATTTCAAGGCGACGACTGAAGGTAGGCATATAACAAAGATGTTTCACGAATACTCGATGTGATCGTGGCTAATGTACTATAGAAGGAAAAAACAACATCACCTTTGACAAACCTCTCCTTATACACGATCCTCTCTCTCACTATGAGTAAGAATCTCGTCATCGTCGAAAGCCCCACGAAGGCCAAGACCATCAAGCGTTTTCTCGGTAAAGATTACGATGTGCAATCGAGTATGGGGCACATCCGAGACCTTCCCACGAGCGACATCGGCATCGACATTGAGCATGATTTCACGCCAAAGTACTTAGTTCCGAAAGAGAAAGCGACCACGGTGAAAAATCTGAAAGCGGCGATGAAAGAGGCAGACGAACTCTGGATCGCTACCGATGAAGATCGCGAAGGAGAGGCGATCGGTTGGCACTTGCTCGAAGCTCTCAAAATCAAGAATCCGGAGAAGACGAAGCGCATCGTCTTCCATGAGATCACCGAGAGTGCGATCAAAGAAGCGATCAGCAAGCCACGCACGATCAACATGCAACTCGTGCACGCTCAGCAAGCACGCCGAGTGCTCGATCGTCTCGTCGGTTACACCCTCTCTCCGTTCCTCTGGAAAAAAGTGTACCGAGGGCTCTCAGCAGGACGCGTGCAGTCCGTCGCGGTGAAACTCATCGTGGATCGCGAGCGCGAGATTAAAGCATTCAACCCCGAAGAGTACTGGACGATCACGGCAAATCTGAAGAAGAGTACCTCTGAGGAATTCACTGCTGAACTGAGGGAGAAAAATGGTCAGGCATTCGTCCCCCATACAAAGGAAGAGAGTGACGCCGTGCTCAAGGACACCGACGGTCAGAACTTCAGTGTAAAAACACTCGATACGAAGGAGCTCAAGAAGACGCCACCTGCGCCATTCACGACGTCGACACTTCAACAAGAAGGCGCACGCAAGCTCGGATTCTCCGTGAAGCAAACAATGGTGGTCGCTCAGCAACTCTACGAAGGTGTGAGCCTGGGGAAAGGAGAAGGAAGCGCCGGTCTCATCACGTACATGCGTACGGACTCCGTGAACTTGAGCGAGAAGGTCCTCGCTGACGCGAAGGCAACCGTGCAGAAGCTCTACGGTCGTGAATATGTCCTCAGTGCTCCACGCACGTACAAGACAAAATCCAAGGGCGCTCAAGAAGCACACGAAGCCATCCGTCCAACCGAGATGGAGCGCACGCCAGAGTCCCTCAAGGGCGTGCTCGACGATCAGCAACTGAAGCTCTACACGCTCATCTGGAACCGCACGATCGCCACACAGATGGCTCCTGCGGAAATCAAGCGCGTGGGCGCGGACATCGAAGTAACTGGGAATGGCCACGCCTACATCTTCCGTGCGACAGGTCAGACGATTCTCTTCGATGGATTCCTCCGTGTGTACTTCGAGGATAAGGATGAGGAGCAGATCGAGAAGGATAAAATAAGCGGAGAGCAAGATGGAGAGAAATATTTGCCAGAGCTAGCCGAAGGCGAAGCACTCACGTGTGACGGCGTCACTCCCGATCAGCACTTCACCAAGCCACCCGCACGCTACACAGAAGCGAGCTTAGTCAAGAAGCTAGAAGAGGAAGGCATCGGGCGACCAAGCACGTACGCTCCGACGATCTCCACCGTGCAACAACGTGGCTACATCCAGAAAGAAGGGAAGCAACTCGTCCCGCAAGACATCGCTTTCACGGTGACAGATCTCCTTGCAGAGCACTTCAAAGACATCGTCGATCTCTCTTTCACCGCACGCATGGAAGAACAGCTCGATAACATCGCAGAGGGAACCGAGGAATGGGTGCCATTCATCCGCGCTTTCTTCACACCGTTTGCTGAACTCGTGAAGGCGAAATCTGCAGAAGTGAAAAAAGAGGACGTGATGGGTGATAGGGAACTCGGCACGGATGACGAGACGGGTATGCCGATCCTCGTGAAGACGGGGCGCTTCGGTGCATACGTCCAGCTTGGTCTCTGGGACAAAGAGAAAGGGAAGAAGGAGAAGCCGAAAGCTGCATCACTCCTGCGGGGCATGAAACCAGACACCGTGACAATCGAGGAAGCCAAACAGCTCCTGTCCTTCCCGCGTCAACTTGGCAACACCGAAGGTGGAGAACTGATCGAACTGCACCTGGGTCGCTTCGGACCGTACTTCAAGGCAGGGTCGCAAACGATGTCCCTCAGCAAAGACATTCACCCCTTCAGTGTCGATCATGAGATGGCGGTGCGCTTACTCAAGGAGGACCCGAAGAAGAATGCAGGACCCGTCGTCTCACTCGGTAAAGATCCCACGAGTGGCGGAGACGTCGTCATCAAGACAGGACGCTTCGGCCCGTACGTCACCGATGGCACGACGAACGCCTCTGTGAGCAAGAAGCTCGACCCTGCCGTTCTCACCTTCGACCAAGCCGTCGAGATCCTGAAGAAGAAGCGCGAGGCCGGCCCGAGCAAGTGGAAGGGGAAGTGGGGGAAGAAGAAATGAATGTAGAATGTAGAATGTATACTGTAGAATCATGTAGCTTCATTGTTCATTTTCAATTTTTCATTGTCCTTGTAGGCGCTTAGCTCAGTCGACCGAGGCGAGCGAAGCGAGACTCGTAGAAAAGAAAACTCGGTTGTGCATTGATCCTTCTGCCATCGTTAGTTTCTATAGGCGCTTAGCTCAGTCGGTAGAGCGTCGGTCTCCAAAACCGAAGGTCGTAGGTTCGATCCCTACAGCGCCTGCCACAAACAACGGTTG
>CAZDQZ010000104.1:0-3526 GCA_964507835.1 uncultured Candidatus Peribacteria bacterium
TTCGAATCCGTATCAATTGCTACTGGCTCTAGAAGCCCCTTACAACTCGACAGTCGATCTCCAGGACCATCTCTGTCGACATGTTTACTATAGAGACACTTTGGACAATGATCACGGTATGTGCCCTTGCCTAAGGGCTGAACGAGCATCCCACAGTGCTCACAGGTGAAGGATTCTTCGCGGGGAATGAAAGGCATGTGGTGACTGTACTACATCTACCCGATAGAAGTATATTTTCTCTCCAGTTGCTCTAGAAGATCGTCTACAGTTCTCATGCAGCGTTCTTCCTCTTCTGTGAATTTTTCATCCTCATCAGTGGCGACGACAAATGCTTCTGTATCAATAAGATGAGTAGGTGTTTCGAGTGTGGGAGTAGGCATATTTGCAAAGTATCGTGAACATCGTTGACATGCAAGAATCTACAAGATGAGTTCTAGTAATTGTTTTCTAGAAGCCAAAATTACACATTGAATCTAAAATGCATCACATCCCCATCCTTCACGATGTACTCTTTTCCTTCGATGCGCATTTTCCCGGCCTCCTTGGCTTTGTGCTCACCTCCCAGCGTCACGAAGTCGTCGTACCCAATCGTTTCTGCTCTAATGAAGCCCTTCTCGAAGTCGGTATGGATGACGCCGGCAGCTTGTGGGGCGGTGGCGCCCTTGTGCACGGTCCACGCGCGTACTTCTTTCACACCTGCCGTGAAGTAGGTCTGTAGATTGAGCGCGTCGTACGCGGCACGGATGAGGAGATCCAAGCCTGAGGTCTTTACCCCAAGTTCGTGGAGCATTTCTGCTCCTTCCTCGGGCGTGAGTGCAATGAGTTCTTCTTCGAGCTTGGCAGACACGATGATCGCTGTATCTTTGTCATCGAGTCCTGCAATTTTTTTGGCATCAGCGAGGGCTAACGTGGCGATTGATTTCTCATCGGTATTCAGTGCATAGATCATTTTCTTATCCGTGAGAAGCTGGAGAGACTTCAGGATGGGGAGCTGTTCTTTTTCAAACTCAACAGTGCTTGCAAGCTTGCCGGCATCGAGGGCGGTTTTCACTTTGGTAAGGACGTCAATTTCTTTCGCGAGATCTTTGTTTCCGGATCTTGCACCTCCTTGGTTTTTGTCGATGCGCTTCTGGACTTTGTCGAGGTCACTGATAATGAGCTCTGCTTCGATGATTTCTCTGTCGCGTTTCGCATCGACGGAGCCTTCGACGTGAATGACATCACCACCTTGGAAGATGCGGACGACGTGACAGATAGCATCGACTTCACGAATGTGGCTGAGGAATGCGTTCCCAAGACCTTCACCTTTACTTGCTCCTTTGACGAGCCCCGCAATGTCGACGAACTCGACGATGGTCGGCACGATTTTCTCTGGTTGTACGATCTCCGAGAGCTTCTCTAGGCGTGGATCTGGCACTTCTACGATGCCGACATTCGGTTCGATGGTACAAAACGGATAGTTCGCCGCCTGCGCTCCGTGACTACGTGTGAGCGCATTGAAGAGGGTCGATTTCCCGACATTGGGTAGGCCGACGATTCCGATTTTGAGCGACATGGGAACATATCGTATATCGTATATCGAATTTCGTATATCGCATTTTGTGATTGATTGAATCCTCATGAAGATGTAGGTTTTTTAGTCTTGCTCATTCATTTCATGTGACCAATGAATGCACAAATTTATGCACGACATACGACATACGATATTCGACATTCGCTTTAAATAATTAGCATTCCATCCCCGAACGAGAAGAACCGCATCTTCTTCTGTATAGCGAATTTGTAGAGCTCCAGGAGGCGATCACGACCGACGAAGGCCGAGACGAGCATCATCAGCGAGCTCCTCGGTACATGGAAATTCGTCACGAGGCAGTTCACGAATTTCGGATGGTAGGACTCGGTGATGAAGAGATCCGTCAGACCGGCGAGACGTGTGAGCTTCGGGCCTTCCGATGCGGATTCCAGTGTGCGCACACTCGTCGTGCCAACCGCGACGATGGGTCTGCCTTCCACCTTTGCTTTGTTGAGGAAGTCTGCTGTATCGCTTTCGATTGAATATTCTTCGGTGTGGAGTGCTTGCGTCTGGTAGTGCTGAGGAGTGAGAGGCGCAAAAGTTCCGAGGTTCACGTGGAGTGTTACGTGTTTTACATCACGTCCAGATTGTTCAATTTTTTTGATCAGCTCTTCTGTGAAGTGTAAGCCAGCAGTCGGTGCGGCAACTGATCCTTCATCCGTGGCGTAGACCGTCTGATAGACCTTGCGCCTGTCGTCTTCTGATAGTGTGCAGTCTTTGATGTATGGGGGCAGAGGTGTTTCGCCGTACTTCGTAAGCAGAGTGCGGAAGTTATTTACCGGAAAGGACGGGACCAGTACGACTTCTTGATTATTACGCTCACGGACAGTGAATGTGAGACCGTCTTCCCACGCGAGAATTTCTCCTGGAGCGAGCGATCCAGACGCAAGTGCAACGACGCCATCTCCGATCATCTGCAGAAAGAGTGCCCGTACTTTTCCGCCTGTTTTCTTCGTCAGCGTGAATTTGGCAGGAATGACTTTCGTCTGGTTGAAGACGATGACCGCTCGCTCTGGCAGATAATTGATGATGTTGAAAAAAGAATCGATGTGTGTCGACTCTTCCATGCGGTTATAGATCAGTACCTTCGATGTATCGCGTGGCACAGCAGGTTCATTCGCGATCAGCTCCGGGGGGAGTTGATAATCGAAGGAGTTCAGAAGCTTCTCAAATTCATCATGTGTGAGTGATACTGCTGGATTCTCGACTGCGGGAGGAGTTTTCTTAGTACGCTTTGGCCACATAGATGCGTTTGGGGAAGGCACTGGGTTTGCCGGAAACGGGATCCATCATACCTTTTGCATCATCTTTTGCGTCGAAGGCGAAACATCGATACGTACCGCCGGATGTTTCCGCTTTCAGTTTCTCGACAGTTTCTGTCGT
This sequence comes from uncultured Candidatus Peribacteria bacterium, assembly GCA_964507835.1. Classification (GTDB taxonomy): domain Bacteria; phylum Patescibacteriota; class Gracilibacteria; order Peribacterales; family Peribacteraceae; genus CAZDQZ01. The sequence continues at coordinate 2,957 of CAZDQZ010000104.1, forward strand.
ACCGTCCCATGCGATAAGCGCCCACTTTCCTTCATCGAGTGCTTTCTTTACTTCGTCGAATGTTTTGGCTTCCACCGTCCGCTCTTTCTGCATGGCTTTCGCTCTCGTAAAGAGCGTCTGCTGATCTTCCTCGAGCATTGATTGTACGACCTCTGGGGCTTTGGTGAGGGGAGCTTTCACTGCCTGCTCTCGTGTACGGATTCTGCTCTTGATCACACACGAGTTCTCCGCGAGATCCTTGGGACCGATCTCGATTCTGACAGGAGTACCACTCTTGATCTGGTGGAACGTCTTGTCGCCAAGGCGTACGTCTCTGCAGTCGATGCGTACGGTGAGCGCGTCACTCACTTCTTCAAATCCGTTCTTTCTGCCGTGAAGGGAGTAGAGCTGTACTTTTGACTTGTGACTTGTGACTTGTGACGAGGCAATATCTATGGCGAGCTTGCGCGCTGTTTCCAGCACTTTCGCATTCTCCACAGCATCGGGTCCGAAGATCGGAATAATGGCACACTGCACGGGAGCGATCTTGGGTGGGAGGACGATGCCGTCGTCATCGCCGTGGGTCATGAA
>CAZDQZ010000105.1:0-3047 GCA_964507835.1 uncultured Candidatus Peribacteria bacterium
AATCCAAGTGCTGTCACATCATCCAATAATACATATGCGACAGTGTCACGTACTTTAGGTCCAGTCGCTACGCGATACATCAAAACAACAGCATATGGTTTCGCTATCACAGCCGGGGCAACGATTGATGGCATCGTCGTTGAGTATGAGAGAAGTTGTTCAGCTGATGTGGTAGATAACTATTGCATAGATTCTGTCATCAAATTAGTGAAAGGTGGCACAGTGCAAGGAGACAACAAAGCTAATCTCGTAACAAATTGGTCAACAACTGAAGGTTACTTTTCGTATGGTAGTTCCTCCGATCTTTGGGGGCTTACATTTACAGCTGAAGAAATCAATGCCTCAGATTTTGGTACTGTGCTCAGTTGTACGGTTAGAGGAAATGCCTAATACCTCATCAATATGTTTCTGACTTCATTCATCAACGGCGTCATGCGCATACTTCTACTCTCAGTTCTCGCCTTCTTTTTCTGCATACCAGAACAGGCGTTTGCCGCTGGCGCATCCGTCGACCATGCCCGTATCACTGTGTATTACACCGAAGCCGTGGTCGCTGCTGCACCATTCTTCTCGTGGTGGTCTCTGCCACTCATGCTCGCTGGATGCGGATGGGTGCTCTGGAAAGAGGGGTATTTCGGGAATGATCTGCTGCAAGCACACTGACATCTATGAATAAAAATCTCCGTCATCGGCTAACAATCGCACTGAGTCCCAATCAAAAAACACTCATCGTACGCTTCGGGGTGTCCTACGCTTTGTTCCTCGCAATCTTCTTCTTCCTGCAGTCGCCACTCCTCGGCCACATCCTGGGATACCTATTCGTAGGCCCTATCGGCTTCGATGCCTTTGCCCTGCTACTACCGCCATTTGGTATCGCTTTCTTTCTCTTCCTCGAAAGAACGACCTTGCGTGGATTGACGTCGATCCCCTACCCGACGACCTCCGGCGTCATCGTGCGGGGTATTGCGCTCGTGTCGATGGTCACTCTCGCTGGATGGATCACGCATCCAAATCTCGATCGTCTGCGTCTCATCGAATCATTCATCAATACATACGATCCGATGGCAGAACCATTCGTGGCAACTGGGCTCTACGCAGTGCTCTTCCTGCCACTCCTGCCATCGCTCTTTCTCTTGCTCCCACGCACGTTTCTCTCTAGGTACATCACCGCATTCGTCGCTGGTACTAGCCTTCTTATCTTCTACATCTTCGTCCATCCACTCGAGGCGTTCTACCACGTCGCGACGGGGTCAACACTCATCAAGTGGGTCGGCGGACTATTGCGGTTGTTACCGGGTGACACCGTTCTCTCGCCGGAGCGATGGGAAGTACAGTACCGAGGATTCTCGGTCGTCCTCGGCCCACTCTGTTCTGGGTTCACCGCGATGTCACTCTTCGTCGTGATCTTCTGCGCACTCTGGTGGCTACTCTCGAAGCGTGGAGGCGTGTATCACGGTCGTGCAGTACTCGCACTCGTCGCTGGGGTAGCGATGTTCTACTGCATCAATATCCTGCGGATCGTCCTCATTATGATCATCGGATCATTCTCACGCGTTATCGGTATGGTGCTCTTTCACGGTACCGCTGGATCACTCTTCTTCTTCCTCGTCATCGTTGTCGTCATTCGTTTCGTTATGCCCCTCCTGCGTCGAGAAAGTCATGACACAGTACGACGATAGAAAATCTACAAGCATTATGTTTTTTTGTACTGTGGACACGAATTTGTGATGCGTCATGCAGATTCATGGAGAAAAAAGAGGGAATCTTGATAAGAGATCGTCGCATGCTGTGTCATAAGAGTAGTTCTCTCCTTCGAGAGATATTTCCCCCCATTTTTTTATGTCACACACCGACCCATCGATCCATCAGCAAGCAAAAGATTTGAAACATGAAGGCTGGAAAGACAAGGCTGTTGGCACAGCGAAGAAAGTCGTAGGAAAGATAACAGGCGACGAGGATATGGAAGTAGAAGGTGCCATCCAGAAGAAAGTAGGCGACGCAGAACACGCGACAGGGAAATTTGTTGAAAATGTCACGAAGTAACCTGATGGAGTTGGTGAGACGGCAGGATAGGACCTGCCGTCTTTGAAAAGGACAGGGATGTTCGAGTGATGCGTTGATGCCCCCCCCGCTTCTAGAACTGAGAAGAGTGCTTACAATCATTCACAGTACTACGATATGTCAAGATCTTCGTTTTGTTTAATCCCAACAGAATTGAGTGCCAATGATTTCTCCAGTTTTTTCGACAATACTAAAACCTACTCTCCATTGTAATTGACGAATTGATGGATTTGAATTTCTCGAAAGTTTTTTATAGAGAGATATTTCATTAGGTGAGAAGGAGTCAAAAATAGGCTGACCATTTAGTGTAGGAGTATAAACAAAAACTGATGAAGTGCGGTTACACAATGTTCCTCCTTCCTCCTCCCATGCAGAATCGATACCAATTGCTGAAACAGATTCAGCACTCAATCTTCCGTGCAATGCAACAAGAACGCCCGCAGGAACAGAGGTTGGAAATGCTTGCAGTTCTGGCGGAATCATCAACCTCCCCGCATCTTTCACGTACGGATGTGAAACTTGCTCCAGAATATAGGTAGGCAATGACAGCAACTTTGTTTGAGCTGTTTCCAGATCAAAAAATGGACCATACACAACTGCATAGAGGTGAGGTGTAAACTGAGACGTATGATCTGTAAAGAGTGTCCAAGCACCAAGATCTTTTGCTTTATTATTTGCTGAAACTGTATCTTTACTTGTTGCGAGAACAACAAAAAAATTATGATCTTTCTCTTTGAGTAGGTTATGGAGACTTTTCTCGTGATCAATGTGAGAGATTGAAGATGAAGTACTGCTCCTAGGTTCTGAAGAGAAGGAACTACTTGATAAAGAGCTAGTGATCAAGGAAGACGGCCTACTACTCACCACACTGTTCATTGAGACTTCTGTAGTAGCACACGCTGAAAGTGCTACAGAAAACAAAAGTAAGATTATTTGAAGATGTCGCATAACTTGATCGTATACTCCTCACAGTTAATTTCAACTGC
>CAZDQZ010000106.1:0-3032 GCA_964507835.1 uncultured Candidatus Peribacteria bacterium
TCTGCCGATGATGTCTCGTGTGGTGTGTGCATGGCACCATTCTGACGAGCGGGAACCAAAAGAACACACGCAAGACCATCGAAGGAGAGTAGTGTCAGAAGAACATCATACGGAAGCCATAATCACGATACGCTCGAAGTGAACTACTCGTGATGTATTATGTCCTCGGCTTCTTTTCGATCTCTTTCTTCTCGATCATTTTGTACACTGCAAGTTTCGTCAGAGGATGACCGTTGCCATTGCCGTTCTTGGATCGCTTGTCTGTTTTCTTTTTGTAGCGCCAGATCTTGTCGATGTTCACGCGGTACATATTGTGGTACTTCTCTAACTCATCGGGGCCAGCCATCTTCAGCACATCGAGCTCGGGAGCGAACATTTCACTGAAGCGATCACGACGACGGATGAGGCGTGCGGTACCATCTGAGGATAAAAGAACAATACCTGGTCGCCGAATCGTGTTGAAGTTGCTCGCCATCACCTGCGCGTACGCCCCGACGTCCATCGCTGCGAGCAGATCACCTGCACGGAGCTTGGGCATCTCGATACCCTTGCGGATGAGATCCCAGCAATCGCACGTATTTCCAGCGATCGTCACAGTGTGAATACGCCTTTCATTCATCTTCGATGCAGGCAAAATATCGTAGTGCACATCAGGTTGAATGAGCGCATCAGGAATGAAATTGTAGGTCGAGCCATCGGCGATCACCATGCGCTTCTTCAGGCCGAGACGCTTCTTACTGATGACCTTCATGAGGCCAATGCCTGCATTGAGCACGATGCTTTTGCCTGGTTCGAAAATTAACTTCAGATGCGGGATCTGATACCGATGCATGAGTCGAGTGAAATACTTTGGGAAGTCCTTCATCGCTTCGATGGGAAACGCTTCCTCCTCGCCGATCGCCGCTGGGAAACCTCCGCCGAGCGAGAGAGTCTGGATACGGATACCCTTGTCGAGACACCGACGGATGAGCTTGGCGAAGATGCGTGCCGCCATCTTGAAGACGCGAGGATTGTGAACGTATCCACCCATGAAGTGGAACCCCTTAAAGTCAACGTAGGGACTCTTGCGAGCCAGATCCACAGCACGATCAATGTACGCAATGGGGATGCCGTACTTATTGCCCTTCGTGGAATACTGCCCAAGTTCGAACATCGGGTTCACGCGGATGACGGTATCGATGTGTTTCCGTAGCTTCTTGGCGGTATGTGCGATGTGTTCTATCTCCTCGATGGAATCCGCCGTGATCGACTGCACGCCAATCTTGATGGCGAAGTGAATGTCCTGCTCACTCTTGAAGAGATTCGTGAACGTCAACTGATTCGGACGAAAATCTGCCAGGAGACCCAGGATGAGCTCACCGACGGATGAACAATCCAAGCCAAAACCAGCCTTGCGCGCCATACGCAAAATTTCTAAGTTACTATTCGCCTTCACGCAGTACTGCATTTCGATCGCACTCCCAAACGTCTTGTTGAAGCGATCGAAACGCGACAGCATCTCACTCTCTACCATGACATACAGTGGTGTGCCGTACTTCTCGATAATTTTGTCGACGGGGACGCCGTCAATGAGCATCATGCCTCTGCTGTCCTGACTCACGAAACGCTCCCAACGAGGACGCATGTAGCGTGAGCTCACTCTGTGTGGTCGTACCTGCTTGAACTTGTGGTAGCCCGTGGGGCGTTTGGCCATGTGCGAAAAGCAATCAGAGCGTAATTATAGAAGCATCACTTTACGTGTAAAGAGATTCTTCGAAGTAATACTCGCTTCGGAGAAGCGATGAGCTGTGAGCTGTGAGCGATGAGAAAAAATTGTAAGAGTTTGAATGCTCATAGCTCAAAGCTCATAGCCCAAAGCTTCTCAGGGTTATCTTTTCCCAGCTCCCAATCATAGCGATTTATAAACCAAGGAGCACCGCTGCGATCCACGGGAACACCACCGTCACATCGCTCTGGATGATCTGAAAGTAACTCTTGGTGCTCAGCTTGTCCCACGTGATCTTCTCCTTTCCTCCTGCTCCCGAGTACGAACCGTACGACATCGGTGAGGAACCGATCTCGATGAATCCTGCCCAGTCACGAATCTTGTGGAGTCCGAGATCATGCTTGAGTGATGGCACAACACAGATCGGGAAATCGGCAGAGATGCCACCACCGAGCTGGAGGAAGGCGATCGGAGAATCTTTGGACTCCTTCATGTACCAATCGTAGAGAGCCGTGAAGTAATCGAGGCCCGTCTTCATGACACTTCCACTGACGTATGGAGCATCCTTGGGCTTGTGCTTTCCGTTGTACGTGTAGCTCGCGAAGATATTACCCATCGTACTGTCTTCGAATCCTGGGATGACGATCGGGATATTCTTCTCATACGCAGCGAGTGTCCAACAGTCATCAGGATTGGCCATGGGATCTGGCTTAATCAATTTCTTTTCGAACAAACGACGGAAGTACTCGTGTGGGAAGTAACTCTCCCCTTTCTTCTCGGCATCCTTCCACATCTTGAGGAGGTGTGGCTCCATGATGCGAACGCTTTCATCTTCTGGGAGAAACGTATCGGTGATGCGACGAAGCCCCGCATCGCGAAGTTCAGCTTCTTGTTCAGGAGTGAGCTCTGTATAGCGTGGAATATGCGCGTAGTGTGAATGTGCAACGTAACGATAATACGACTCCTCATGGTTCGCAGCGGTGGCAGACACCAAATGTACTTTGCCCTGACGAATGAGCTCAGCGAGTGTCACGCCGATCTCAAAAGAACTGAGAGCTCCGGCGATCGTCACGACGAGCTTCCCGCCGTTCTTGAGATGATCCTTCAGCCAAAGAGCTGACTGTAGCGTAGAACCACCGTTGCAGTGCTTGAGTGTGCGTTCGGCGAATGTGGAGACGGGTGATAAGCTCTTCTTCGTCGCAGAGGAGATAGTGCCGTTCGTCTTCGACTTCTCTTCGACGATGTGCTTCTTCAGTGGAGCGGAGAGCTTGGTGAACTTCTTCATAGAATAGTGGAGAAAATGGAAACAAACGCATTCTACGCAGAT
>CAZDQZ010000107.1:0-3001 GCA_964507835.1 uncultured Candidatus Peribacteria bacterium
GTGAAAGAAGGTTCCGAGCCGAGATTTCTTCTGCAACGACTCCGTGACGAAGCGCATCGGTTTGCTAATGACAGACGCGAGAGACGGCTCACGGTCGCGATGACGGCGAGCAAGCTGGATGCAGTGCCAGGAATCGGCGATTCTACGAGGATCACACTGCTCAAGAAGTTTGGTTCGACGGATGCGGTGATTTCTGCGAGTGATACAGCACTCAGAGAGGTGCTGAGTGAGGGGCAGGTGAAAGCGCTACGAGAGATGTATCCGTGAGTACAAATCCAGAGCTCCCTATTTTTTCTTTTGTATTTTCACTTCCCTTTTTTATTTGTGCTATGATCAGATTCTCTCTTCCCCGCATCTCTTATGAAGAAACTCTCCTTCCTCCTCGGTACTGTCGGTGGCGCTCTTGCCGGTTACGTTTTCAGCAATCAGAAGCTCAGAGATCAGTTGCTGAAAGCTAAAGATGCGAGTCAGGCTGCGAAGATTCTCGGTAAGCACTTATCAGAAGATGGTCAGATCGTAGCGAAAGAAGTAGGTCAGCTCGCTGAGCAGTACGATCTGGATGACAAGCTCGCCGGTGGCAAGAAGTATGTGCAGAGCTACTACAAGTCTGCTAAGGACGAAGTGCAGAAATTCTTGAGCTCGAAGGCAAAGGACGCAACGAAGGCTGCAACCAAGGCGAAGAAGCAGGTTGTGAAGAAAGTGAAGAGTATGGGGAGGTAGGGCCTTCGAGACGCCCTTCGGGCTCCTCAGGCTGACAGCGCAGGTCTTCGACCTGCGACTGATCCGGAGGATCAGAAAAGTGCAAAAGTTGAAAGTGCGAAAGTTTATGATATGCCTGTTTTTATAGATTTTATTTGCCTTCTTTCCGTATCTGAGTAGAATTCACGGCGGGCTCAGGAAATCAGCCTCAAGGGACCCCCGTTCTATCTGGGTTTCCTTTTTCTCCTATGTCTCTCAAGAAAGTTTCCACCAAGGCGAAGTACATCATCGTTACTGGTGGGGTCTGCAGTTCACTCGGGAAGGGGATAGCGGCAGCATCGATCGGGGCAATCATGAAGGCGTGTGGTTTCAAAGTATTCGTCCAGAAGCTCGATCCATACCTCAACGTCGATCCTGGCACGATGAGCCCCTTCCAGCATGGCGAAGTCTTCGTCACGGATGATGGAGCGGAAACTGATCTTGATCTTGGGCACTACGAGCGCTTCATCGATGAACCGATGAGTAAACTCTCGACGGTGACAACGGGTAAGATTTACACAGAAGTTCTCGCGAAAGAACGCCGTGGAGACTTCCTCGGAGGGACGATCCAAGTCGTGCCTCACATCACGAATGCGATCAAGGATTCCATCAAGCATGCTGCCAAAGAGAGTGGTGCGGAGATCATGATGGTGGAAGTCGGCGGAACTGTTGGCGACATCGAAGGAGAGCCTTATCTGGAAGCCATTCGCCAGATGCGCAGTGAGCTTGGATCCGAGAATATTTTTCACGTACATCTCACACTTCTGCCGTATCTCGCGGCATCGAAGGAATTGAAGACCAAGCCGACACAGCTCTCGGTCCGTGAGCTCCGTCGCATCGGTCTTCAGCCAGACATGATTCTCACGCGTGCGGATGCCAAGATCCCAACCGAACTCCTCGATAAAGTGAGCACCTTCTGTGATGTCCCTCGTGATGCAGTGATCCCAGCTCCTACCGTGAAGTCGATCTACGATGTTCCACTGAATCTTCAGCAATTTGATATCGCAAGTGTCATTGGTCGGAAGCTCGGACTCGGCAAACTCAAGCCGAATATGAAGGAGTGGGAGACAGGTCGTTCGCGCTACGAGGAAGCGACGGACCCCATCAAGATCGCACTTGTGGGCAAGTACACGCATCTCGACGATGCGTACTTGAGTGTCATTGAGTCCATCAAGTCAGCAGCGGTTTATTGTGGCAAGAAAGCAGAAGTACATTGGATTGACAGTGAGAAGCTCGAGAAGAGAAACGCCGATGTCTGGAAAGATCTGAAGTCGTGTGCGGGCATCATCGTGCCAGGGGGATTTGGTAAGCGAGGCATCGAGGGCAAGATCCTCGCTGCGAATTACGCGAGGACGCAGAAAGTACCATACCTCGGTCTCTGTCTCGGTTCCCAGCTCCTCGCCATCGAGTTTGCACGTTCACTCCTGAAGGATGGGACGCTTACTAGTCAGGAATTTGATGAGGAAGAACTGCTCGATGACAGTAAGTACGTCGTGCATTTCCTTCCCGATCAGCACAAAGATAGAAGTAAAGGTGGCACACTCCGCCTCGGTGCATACCGATGCAAGCTACAGAAGGGAACGAAGGCGTACGACGCGTACAGAGATGCGAAGCAAGTGGACAAAGACGGCTTTATTTCCGAGCGCCATCGTCATCGCTACGAGTTCAACCAGTCCTTCCGCGAGCGCCTGGAGAAGGGTGGCCTCGTCTTCTCTGGCATCTGGCCAGAGACCAAGATCATGGAGATCGTCGAGGTGAAGGATCATCCGTTCATGGTAGGGTCCCAGTTTCATCCGGAGTTCAAGAGTCGTCCGCATAAGCCACATGCATTGTTTGCTGGGTTTATGAAGGTGGCGGTGAAAGGGAAATAAATGCTGGATGCGTTTACTGTCGATAAAAAATAGTGCATTGCTTTTGTTTTTCTATGTTTCAGTGTCGCCTTGAAAGAATTTCGTCACGGTTCTCAGCCGTACGAAGCCAGAGGAAAGCGCATGTTCGACCCCGCACATTCCGCAGAATTGCGGGGGAGTTTGCGCTTTCCCGCTTCGTTAGGCTGTTGAACCGTAGAAATTCTTTCAGAGCGACGATTTTTGCACACTTTTTCTAAAAAAGTGTGAAAAGAAATCATGCATTTTTGATTATAGTTTGATAAATATATTTCACTTCATTTCATTTTCATGAAGTATGTATTGTTGCATGTTAGACTATCGATGATGAAGTTCAATATTCGTTTGTTCCTCTGGCTTCCCTGTATCACCGCGAT
>CAZDQZ010000108.1:0-2948 GCA_964507835.1 uncultured Candidatus Peribacteria bacterium
TTTGAAGGCTCATCAACGAAGATTGCGCTTCATGTCGAGCGAGACTGCAGTCGAGCGAGTTCTGAAGCGCACAGCGTTTTCTTGGGTACTTCTTTGTCGCGACAAAGAAGTACCATTCATTGAGTGTAGAAAGCGCAAACGTAGAGCATTTTCTACGTTCACATCCACTGCCCTGACGTTTGCACATACTTTCCCCTTTGAACTTCCGTCTCAATTGTGATACAATATCCCGATTCACTCACACCAAAAACCCATAGCAAAGCAACTGACACGTATCGGCATCGTCACAAGTACACTCAGCGTTCTTGCCATTACGACGCTCGTCGTTGGCTACGGCGCGTTGACGAAAGCACAGGATCCAGTACAAGTCTGTGGCAACGGTGCCAAGGAGGGAATGGAGCAGTGTGATGATGGAGATCTCAGCAATGGAGACGGTTGTTCCAGCCAGTGCACCGTTGAGAAGTGTGGCAATGGCATTGTTGACGAGGCGATTGGTGAACAGTGTGACGGTTCTGCAGGGTGTGATATCCACTGTCACCTCGAATACTGTGGCGATGGTCGCGTTCAGAGTTCTGAACAGTGTGACGATGGCAATGGAGTCGATGGTGATGGATGTAGTAGTGTCTGTGCTCCCGAAACATCCGATACGACTGATGAAACGACGCATCCAGCTGCTCCGGTCATCGAGAAGAAGCCAAATGTGAAGCTACCGTCTCCTCCGACACCTCGTCCCCCTACCAACACAACGGTCGTACGTGAGTCTCTGAAGATTCTGAGTGATGCTCTGTTCATCGCGCTTCCGGTCGGCTCCAAGGATGAACTACAGACGATTCTCCAGAAGCTGTCGTTCGGTCGCATCTCCCTTATAGATCGTGATCGCGGTCTCTTCATCATTCGGTCTCTGCAGGAGAATCTGCGACGCGACCAAGAGATGGCGCAGAATGTCATTCGCTCACTCGTCGATGTCTCGGACGCGTACTTCCGTGAGCTTGGCATCGATACGAGCAAACTTCGTCATGCTGACTCCGCAGTCGTGCTCCAGGAGCTCGAACGTATGGCGCCTGTGCGCACTCCAGTGGAGATTCGCTCCATCGCATCAGAGAAGCAGGCATACCTCGCAGATCTCGGTCTGAGCATCGCTCCCCTGAAGGATGCTTTGACTCCAGGAGAGATGTTCCGTGATCTCGTCGACACTGTGAGTACACTAAATAAACAGAAGACGAAGGATCTCGATCGTTCACTGCTTACACTCCGCGATACAGAGGGCCTCAAGGGTGCAGTGCGCACCTTCCAAGCAGAACACGCACTCCAGGACGTCACAGTGAAGCAACTTCATGATCGCATCGAGACAGTGGCGAAGAGTCAGACGCCAGCAGAGACAGTGTCTGCCGTTCGCGCCCTCACGAAGGAGCTGGAATCGGCAGGTGCCGTGAAGCCATCGGATCTCATGCAGGATACACACACAGCAGCTCCCGTCGATCGTCCTCAGACCGATCTTCTTCCGACAGTGCCCCCAGACGTTCTCCCGAGAGTGCTTCAAACGGTTCCTGCGGACGTTTCTTCGTCCTTCAAGATCGGCACTCTCGCTGATCAGGTGAATGCCTTCAAGCAGTTCTTGCATAGTGATGAGCATCGAAGAACCCTCGAAGCATCTCTAGCACCAGATCGTCGTGCTCTCTTCACTGAGAGATTCCGCGAGATTGATACGGCACTCGATCGCATTGTTGCCGGTCAGTCCGTTGGCACGTGTGATACGTCGATGTCCGCAGTCCTCCTCTGTGCCAATCAGATCCTCGTTGATCTGGAGACAGAGGTCCGTTCCTCCGCGAGCCTCTTCGATCAGACCGTCCATTACCTCCAAGATCGCTTCTATCGCTATCCATGAGTGACACATCTACAACCACTGGCGTGAGCGCGACGCTCGACCCTGTCACGGCTACCGTTAGCACGGCGAGTGCTGTGCTCCCGATGCGTAAGGGTCTCGATCTCGCGGTCTTGAAGAAGGGTGCGAAGGACTATCTCGACTTCCTCGACTCGACGAAAGAAGTGTTCTACGCCTACCTCTACCATCGTACCGGTTCGGAAGCGCTCGCACGTACGTTCCTCCTGGAGATCTACCTCGATGTTCTGTCACGCGCGATGTCACTCTGGTGGTACGGTACCTTGAGCCTCAAGTTGCTCCTCGATACAGCGGAAAAAGTCCTCAAGGACAAAGATATCGCCTCCGCAGACCTCGATACGCTCTACCTCCCAAGCCTCGTCTGGTTCACTCCAGAGGAGAAGAGGTCTGTTGCGACACTCCACGATGCGCTCTGGTCACTGCCTAAGGCGGGTCAGCAGATCCTCATCCTCTCGCTTCTCATCGGTCTGTCCGATGAACGCATCGCGCAGGTGATGCGTATCAGCACCGATGTCTTCCGCGATCAATTCCGCACAGCGAAGGACTTCCTCCTCACGCGTTGGCAACCGACGGCCGATGTTCTCGGGAAGATTCAGTCACTCGTCTTCGTGCCATCACTGGACCTCCAAGCAGAAACGAAGCTCCGCTTCAGTGTGGTGGAGAAGTACAACGCGCTCCGCTACCGCAGGTACCAGTGGGTGATCGTCGGTGGACTCTTCGCTGTCATGAGTAACGTCATCGTCGCAGGAGTGCTCGCCTTCGCTGTCATCGTTCAACCAGCCGTCTCGCTCCAGGGCACACGCACGCAGGTTGCCGCTCTCGATGCCGTCTTGCTCCAGCGCGAACAGGCTCAGAGCAGGGCGACGGACATCGTGGCATCCAGTATGAAAGAAGCACGCAGTGTCGCTGCGTACACTACCAGCAACGACTATAGTTCTCTCGGACTCTCCGCAGCGCGTAATGTCCTCCAGGATCAGCAGAAGGCACTGAAGGCGACATCTGATCTAGAGAAGCTTCTGGAGAAGGCACGGACGGCGTTCATGCCGGT
>CAZDQZ010000109.1:0-2859 GCA_964507835.1 uncultured Candidatus Peribacteria bacterium
TCCTCTCCTCTTTCGATAATTTCGTCGGGACGACGATGTCCAGCGTGATGTAGTGATCCCCTGTTCTACTTGTATTCACGACAGGCATGCCCTTGTGCTTGATACGCAGGATCTGCCCTGGCTGTGTCCCTGCAGGAATACTGATGGTTGTTTTTCCATGCACCGTTTCTATCTCTTGGTCAGCTCCTAGGACAGCGTCGACGATACTGATCGAGAGTGAACTACGGATGTCGTCGCCATCGCGTTCGAATCTCGCATCACTTTCCACGTGTACACGGACGAGGAGATCGCCAGATTCCATTCCCTGCCTCCCCATTTCTCCTTCACCTTTCAGTCGCAGAGACTGTCCATCGTCGATGCCGGCGGGGATGCGTACGTTCACTCTCTTCTCTCGCTCTGTTCGCCCCTCGCCGTGACATGTCTTGCATGGTTTCTCGGGCACTTTTCCACTCCCCTGACATTTCTCGCACACGACGTTCTGTCGCACCATCCCGAAGAGTGATCTCGCGGTCCTTTCGACGGCGCCCGTGCCCCCGCATTCCCCACAATCTTTCATCGCACTTCCGGACATCGCACCCTTCCCACCACAGTCATCACAGAGCACCTGTGTGCGGAAGCTAAGCTCGCGCTCGAGTCCACGCACGGCGTCCATGAAGTTGATCGTAATCTCGATCTCCATCGTGCGTCCGCGTCCACTAGTCTTGCCTTGCCTTCCACGTTGCGTACCACTGAAGAAGCTCTCGAAGATGTCGCCGAATCCTCCCATGTTTTCGAACTGACTCGGGTCAAATCCCTGGAAGCCGGAGAACCCTCCGAATCCTCCCCCACCCTGTCCCATGTTCGCGTAATCCGCCGACCCGAACCGGTCGTACGCTGCCTTCTTCTTCTCATCACTCAGGACTTCGTACGCTTCATTCACCTCTTTGAACTTCGCCTCTTTCGTTTTGTCCCCCTTATGTTTATCAGGATGCAGTTCTCGACTGAGTTTGCGGTACGCCTGTTTGATCTCGCTGTCGGAAGCGGATTTGTTGACACCGAGGATTGCGTAGAAGTCTTTGGCCATGGGCAAAGTATCTAGTATTCAGTATGGGGTATCCAGTATAATTCTGCACTTTTCTGAATCATGATTCGGTGCAACGTACCGGATACTATATACAGGATCATCTACATCTCAAGACCCTATGTCTCTCGATCAGCCTTCAGACTCGCGCGATGATGATGTTCCACATGCTCGTCTCTTTTTGATGGAATCTGGGATATATGAAACATATCGAGTGATGCAAGAAAAAATGTGGGCGGTTATTGCGCTTGGTGGCATTTTGTTTGTGACAGGTACAGTATTGGATGAAAAAAATCCTTTACGAATTCATATCGAAGCACCAAAGCAGGACACGCATACCTTCATCCAGAATGGATGGAAAAAAGCGTATCGTCAGTTTTTTTCTCAGGTGAAAAAATGGGCAGATGATCATCCAGACGATCGCGAAGGTATTGCAGACATCATGTATCAGCAGTGCCTCGACGAAGCATCCAGAATGCAATATGCAGTAAAGGGAGCACTGCAAGATGAACGCAGAGTGGTTTCTGTTGAGCTTTTTGCTCAAGAATATTCCTATACAAAAATGCTGGAAATTGCAGAAGCTCATGGCGTTGCATTGACATCGCATCACGAGCCAGAGAACCAACATCAATAAATTCGTACATCATATCGTCTACCCCCTCCATGCGTGTTCTTTCGTATCACGATGTTTTCTGCTATACTATTTCGATGCATACACGTCCGTACGTTCTCAACGCTCTCAAGTACGCCACTCTGACGATCGCGGGGATCGTTTGTATAATCATCGTTGCATACTTCCTCCGTGGCTCAGAGATGAGTTCTCTTTCGGGTCGCCTCGTTCCTGCACAGCAGACAGGTGAGATCCCTACACAACATGTGAGTACAGCGCAGGTGATGAATGGCTTCCTTGTTCCTGCGGATACGCACGTCATTTTTACGATTCCAGGTAGTGCTCAACCGATTCCAGCGACGACGTTCGTCGGTGGCAAGAAGGCAGACCAGGAGACGCGCTTCTGGATCTATGGTTTCTCCGGACACGAAGATGAGAATCAGGAGGCAGGTTTCACCGGACGCAAGCTCTATGACGGTATGTACTACTACTCGGCGGGCGAGCTTTCCGCGCAGTCACAGAAGCGCCAGCCTGCCGACAACAATCTCCTCGCCATTCGCAAATCGATTGTCTCCCCAGATCCCGTCGTGCGCGTCTCCGATTCGCAGATGCTGTACCCAGGACAAACGTATTACATCATGAGTGCAGGCGAACTCCTCGCTGGATTGGATCTCGATAACGACGGTATCAATACTGCCGTTGAGGCGAAGATCGGTACTGATGCACGCATTGTTGATACAGATCGCGACGGCATATCTGACGGCATCGAATTCGTCGCCGGATACAATCCCCGTGAACCGGATACAGATCACGATGGCAATGCCGATGGATGCGAAGATGCGAATAAGAATGGCACTCTCGACGCAGGTGAGACGAGTCCTGTGACCTCAGACACTGACCGCGACGGATTCTGCGATGGGCGAGGCACTTCTGCAGGATGCCCAGAGATGAGTGATAGTAAAACGCTCTGTTCACAGGATCGCGATAATCAGCGAGTCTGTCGTCCTGTACCATCGTCTCCAATCTACGGAGAGGATGCAAACGGGAACTGTGCGTGGGATGCTCCCGATGAAACGAGTGGTACGAACCCGGCAACGTACGGCGTCGATGATCATACATTCAAAGAGAATCAGTTCACCGCGAAGTTCGGCATTCGTCCGAGTGGACAGGGAACGCGCGCACCCGCATT
>CAZDQZ010000110.1:0-2805 GCA_964507835.1 uncultured Candidatus Peribacteria bacterium
GTGTGATCACGGTTACCGAATGTCTCCCCGAGACGGACGAAACTCATGCGAAGGTACTTCTTGCCGAGGTACATCGCTATCTGCCGTGGAAGCAAAATTTCTCGTACGCGCGATTCTCCAAGCATGTCAGGAACGGACACCGAGTAGAAACGACTCACTGACTCCAGCACTTCTTGGAAAGACACAGCATGTGGGGATGGCTGAACGAAACCCGTCGTATCGGGCGTGCGCTCTGCAACGGGATCACAGAGTCGTCCCATGATGTCAGAGATCGACTTCACCGTCGGGACACAGTGCTCGAGGTCATACTGCGCGACCGCCTGCATGAGGATGCCCTCCAGCTGACGCACGCTCTTCGTCGCGTGTTCAGCGATGTACGAGAGTACTTTGTCATCGAGGAGGAGTCCAAACTCGCGGGACTTCTCAGAGAGAATCGCATGGCGCGTCTCATAGTCCGGCATACCGACATCGGCGATCATCCCACGCTCGAAGCGAGACACGAGGCGATCCTGGAGTGAGGCGAGCTCGCGGGGAGGACGGTCGGAACTAATGATGATTTGCTTCCGTGCTTCTGCGAGCGTATTGAACGTATGGAAGAGCTCTTCCTGCGTCCGGTCTTTATTCGCGAGGAACTGCACATCGTCAATGATGAACACATCGACCTCACGGTACTTCCTCCGGAAACTCTCCATCTTCTGGTGCTGGATCGCCTCGATGACCTGGTTCGTAAATTCTTCGGTCGTGGTGTAGAGGACGACAGACTGTGGATTGGAGCGGAGAATGGCATTCCCTACAGACTGTAGGAGGTGTGTCTTGCCCAGCCCCACACCTCCATAGATGAAGAGAGGGTTGTACTTGCCTCCAGGGTCAGAAGCGACGGCGAGGCACGCTGCGTGCGCGAGGCGATTACTCGGACCCACGACGAAGTTCTCGAGCGAGTAGCGTGGATTGATGTACTTACTGATGAGCCCCTCCCCTACCTTCACATCCATCTTCCCTGGGAGCTTCCGGCGCTTCTTCTCTGGGAAGCACTCGAGGATGTTCGCTGTGCGTGCTCTGTCATCCTTCAGTGTCGTATCCACTTGGTAGACGATCTGATCGATCGTCGCATCAGACTCTTTGAGCGCGGTCAGTGTGATAACGCGGTAGTGCTCCAGGTGCCAGTTGAGGAACATCGGGAGTGGTAACCCGACGACGACATTATTCTGATCACGACCGAGAATCGTCGTGTCCTTGAACCACGTGATGAACTCCGTACGCTTGAGCTGAGACTCAAGACGTGTGAGGACCGTAAGCCAGAGATCGAGATTGACGGAGGAAGTCATGAGGGAAGTGTCGAATGTAAGGGAGGTAATGAAGGTAAGGAAGGTAAGGGAGGTAATGCTGTACACCTTCCTTACTTTCATGACATTCCTGACCTTCCTTACTTAAAACAAATGAATTACATCATTGAGCGTAATGATCACGATGAGAGCAATGAGGACGAAGAAGCCAACCGCATTCACCATAAGCTCGAACTGTTGATTCAGCGGACGACGAATGACGAGCTCGATGAGGACGAAGAGCAGTCTTCCGCCATCGAGCGCTGGAAGTGGAAGAATGTTCAGGATCGCAAGACTGAGGCTGAGGAGTGCGACGAGTTGCAAATATGTCCCAAGACCGTCCTGCACGGAGACGTACGTGAGAACCGCAATGCCGACGATCCCTGTGATGCCCTCGGGAACACGATGATTGACGATGAGTGACTTGAAGAGGTGAAGAATCCCCTGCACCGTCTGCTCTGTCATGAACAGTGCCTCAGTACCGGAGAGCTCGATGGCTCGCAGTACACTACGGCGGTTGGCCGAGATGCGCTTGGACGTGAGCGCAACACCTGCCTTACCGTCGACAAGGGTAATCGATACATCGCGTCGTACTTTCTTGAGCCCTTCTTCCACGGTGTATACGACAGTCTGCTTGTCCTTCTGCAAGCGAACCAAATCCTCCGGAGATGAGATCGTCGTTCCGTCAATAGCGACGATGGCAGAGCCCTTGATGATCCCCGCTGTCTCAGCAGAACTCTTCGGGATGACATCCTGAACGAACGTGCCATCCTCAAACGTCAGCTCACCGAGGACACGTGCCTGCTCGAGCTGATCCTGCGACACATAGTGATGTGGCACCCACTGACCGAGAGAGAAACCGTACACGAGGAGCGCGAATGCGAGGAGGAAGTTCATCGCGACACCACCGCACAGGATAAGAATCCGTGCAATGGACGACGCCGATGCGAAGCTCCCCTTCTCGTACCGCTGTTCTGTCTCGATGGAATTCTCTCCCTTCAGACGGACGAACCCACCGAACGGCACCCAGTTCAATGTGAATTTCGTCATACCGCTCGTGAAGAGCGTCACTGCCTTTGGTGGCAGTCCGAAGCCAAATTCCTCGACATCTACCTTGAAGAACTTCGCAAGGGTGAAGTGCCCAAGCTCGTGGATGATGATGAGGAGGGTCAGGAGAAGAATGAACGCGAGGATGGAGAGAAAGAGGGTCATGATCCAAGGGGAAATCTCTCGTACATCGAGAGTGGAGTGACGGTACCAGACGTGTGGATAATGAAAAAGTTTTCCACACCTACTTCGAGTTGCGGGAGTGATGAAAAGAGGAGATGGTTTACGAACACAAAAAATCGACAGAAAATCTGCGCACGTGAAAGAACGATGGTGGACAATACAATCCGCCTTGGGCGGAGAACTTGCGACCTCCATCCCGCATCCGCGGGATCAATGTGACGCTTGGACTAGAGATGAATTTTTAAGATGGTGG
>CAZDQZ010000111.1:0-2724 GCA_964507835.1 uncultured Candidatus Peribacteria bacterium
ATTATTATCACATTCCTCATCCAATCCTCACCCTGTCAATTGCAAAATCCCTACCAATATAGAGGATAGCGGTCATGGCATCCGTCATTGATCTCCGCAGGCAAATTGACATCGTCGACCGTCAAATCGTCGAGTTGCTCTCTCGCCGGACAAACGTCGTGAAGCAGGTGATGAATCACTTAGAAGAGGATGAAGTCGATACAGACCGAGAACAGCAGGTGCTCGCCAATTGGCTAGAGGAAGGGTTCGATTACGATCTGGATGAAGGAGCACTGGAGAAAGTGTGCAAGGCAGTGATGGAGCTGGGGAAGAAGTCGAAGGATCGGTAACAGGGGTGAGGTTATTAGGGCGTATATCGGATTTCGTATGTCGTATATCGTAACTTTTTCGATATTCGAAATACGATCTACGACATACGATTCCCATTGTAGTACTTACAAAAATTACTCTTTTCTGCTATAATCATCTGATGTCTCTCGACAATCTCTGGTCATCGGCAGTCGCGCTGAAAGCGTCTGATATTCACGCTGTCCCTGGTCATCCGCTTATTTTTCGTATCGATGGAGATCTCGTGCCACAGTCTCCGGAGCTTTTGACTGCTAGCGACATCGCTGAATTCATGAAGACATTTCTCTCGGAGACGCAGATGAAGCGCTTCTTTGCGGACTCTGATCTCGATACCTCACACAAGCTCGCCGATGGCAGTCGCTTCCGCATCAACTGTCACGTTGTGGGTGGTGAGCCTGCGTTCACCGCGCGTGTGATCCCTCTTGCTATTCCCACTCCTGATGAGATCGGCCTCCCCCCGATCGTGCTCAAGCTCTGTCAGAGCAGAGATGGGCTCATCCTCTTCACGGGTCCTACAGGCTCGGGGAAGTCCACAGCCCTCGCATCTATTCTCTCATTCTTGTCACAGGAAGACGGGCTCAATGTCATCACACTAGAGGATCCCATCGAGTTTCAGTTGCCTCGTGGCAAGGGCATCATTCGTCAGCGTGAGCTTGGCGTCGACTTCCCATCGTTTCCAGAAGGACTCAAGCACGTGCTTAGACAAGATCCGGATGTTGTCATGATCGGAGAAATGCGTGATCTCGACAGTATCAGTTTAGCCCTTACACTTGCAGAAACAGGGCACCTCGTCCTTGGCACACTCCACACACCGAATACAGTGCAGACGATCGATCGTATCGTCGATGTGTTCCCATCGCATCAGCAATCACAGGTGCGTATGCAACTTTCTCTCTCGCTCAAGGCCGTCATCGGTCAGCGCTTGCTCCCGAGGGTCGGGGGAGGACGCATCGCGAATCGAGAAATCCTCATCAAGACTCCGGCTGTTGCCAATATCATCCGTGATGAACGCCTCGCAGAGCTCCCAAGCGTCCTGCAGACAGGTGCGAGCGAGGGGATGATCACCTTCGAGAAGGATCTGCAGAGGCTGAAGGATGAGGGGGTGGTATAAAAGAGCTCTTCCTCTTTTCTTTGTCGCCTTTGGATAGTGCCGTTACGCAGTCGGAGAGTATCTGCGGTATGAAAGCGTGCTGAAAGGCGAGCCCCGCGGGGGCGGGGCGAGGAGTTCACGCTTTCAGCAGATACGAGCCGTTCTGCGTAGGTAATGTCCAACAAGCGACGATTTTTTGCTCCACTTTTTTGTAAAAAAAGTGGAAGAAACCTCAGTGTCTATCTGAAGGCAGTGCCTAGTCATATTTTCTCTTAATTTCTCCTACAAGTATTCTCTTGTTCTCTTTCTTTTCTTGATATTCAATTTTATGTCTTCTATAAGCCATATATTGCGTTCCACACCCTTATGGAACGCCCCCTGTTTTACCGTATTTCCTGCTCATGCTCATTTGACGAATGAAAAAGAGAGGGTAGAGTGCATGTTTCGGTACGCCACATCGGTGGTTTACCCCTTCTCTTACCCATGAATACCTCTATCCCCGCCGGCATCGAACAGTACCTCAAGGAAGCAGGATTCTCTGTCACAGAGATGCTCATCCTCACGAAGATCGTGGAGGAGAATGCTCTGACACTCAGGGAGCTCGCAGGTAAGACGGGGAAGAGCACAGGAGTCCTCGATCAAGCGATGCGTAAGCTGATGCAACGCAAGATCGTGGAGCGCAAGATGCTCAATGGTGGGCCGAAGTTCGTCCTGCGCTCGCTTGATGCCATCCTGGAGTGGGCGAGGGAGGATCTACGCCAGCGTAGAGGCGAGATGGATCGCAAATACGAGAACTTCGAGCAGTACATTGGCTCGCTCAAGGTCGATGGCAAGCGCCCTGACATCGAGTACTTCTTTGGCGCTGAGGGCATCGAAGGTGCATACATGAAGCTTACCGAGAGCGGACAGGAGTTCCTCACGATTACGCCTATTACGACGACGATCGAAGATGACCCACTCCGCGAGTGCAGGGTGAACCTTTTCCGGCGTCGTCAGTTTCGCAAGATCTTTCAGCGTGTCCTGGCGCCAGACGGCACCCTTGCGCGTCGATTCCAGTCCAGAGACATGTTCGAGTACCGCAAAACTCTCCTCCTCCCACCGAGCGAGTGTACGACGCACGTCGAGCTGACCGTGGTGGGTGACACCGTGGCGTGTGTTGATCTACAAGAGCAGAAGGGGTGCCTCATTCACTTCGCGGACCTCGCCAAGACGGAGCGTGCGAGCTTCGAGGTGCAGTGGGCACGGCAGTTGGCCCGCGATCGTGGTGAGCATACGTGTGAGCCGGT
>CAZDQZ010000112.1:0-2719 GCA_964507835.1 uncultured Candidatus Peribacteria bacterium
TTTACTTTGTCCACTTCTCCCACGTTTCCTTCCACCAATCGATGGGGTGCATGCTTTCTTTCCACGCCTTCAAACGCTCCATGAATGCCTTGGTATCGAAGTCCGGTCGCTTGTAGTCAGGCGGGAAATCTTTGTCTCTTCCAAGTGTGCGGAAATTGATCACCGTAGCTGATGGCGTCTTTCCGACGAGTTTGAGTAGACCACGTAATTCCGTGAATGTACTGTCACTGAACTGCGTCTGATTTTCGATGACGAGGCAGTCGTAGAGGTTCTTGAGCATCTTTTCTTTCTGTCCATCAAGGATCTTCGTCGGATCTGCAGGTACATTCGGTATTTCCTGAATTGCACCGCGCGTCTGCTTCTCCTTCTCCTCTGCAAGCTTCGTGTGGATTCTATCGATCCTCTCGGTAATGTCTGCGGTGAGAGCAGGGGAGTTCTTCCCACGGGAAATCTGAGTGAGCGAGAGCGTGCTCAGTTCCTTGGCATAGGCAATTATCTCGAGGCAGGTCTTCTCTTTACTGAAGTCAGCAGAATCGATGCTGGCGAGCGGGAAGCGAGCGAGGGCATCGATGACCTCCACGTTCTCCCACATGTCATCAGTTGCGCTCGCAAGAGCATCAGCTTCCTTCATCACATTCTGTACCTCGATGTTGCTCACATTCATCTCGTTTGATCGATCGCCGAAACCACGGGGAGATGCTCTGAGGAGCATATTTCTGGCAAGGCTGACTCCGAGCTTCTGAGAGAGATACTTCTCTTTCCGATCGAGGCGAGAGACATACGTTCCGCTATCGAGAGTCTTCTGGATGAACGCGAGGAGTTTCTCCTTCGTCTCGAATGGTGCGGAGCCAACGAGTGTAGCCGTCGGCAGTTCCTTCAGGATTTTCTCTGCGATGGCGCTCGTGTTCCTCTTTTCTTTGAACCGTGCTTCTATGTCATCGATCTTCTTTCCAAGGTCGGTAAGTCCAGCCTTGTCACCTGCGAGTGGCCCGGAGCCGAGGATCGGCTGACTGAGGAGTGAGCGTACATCGCGGAGACTACTCATCGACTGGAATCCGCGAGGGACGGAGACGATGTAGCTACTAATGAATCCACTGACTTTGTCGGTGATGGACTGTAGATCGAGATCGCTCCTACCGGCGACAGCCTCGATGTCGCTTCGTCCCAGTGACTGGCCTTTCTTCTCCATCGCGCGAATGAAGACACCATACTTGATCTTCTCGATGAGCTGAAGTTTTTCACTGAGGCTCACCGTATCATCACCGACATTATTTGTTTTCGTGCGGATGCGATCGAATGTTTCTGTGAGAGACAAGGCACCTTCTGCATTGAGGATCGGCGGATCGCCGACGGAGCAGTTCTCAATGAATTCCTTTGCGTCGCGTTCAGCCGGTCCACTGAGGACGTCGGCTTTCGTTGTGCTTTCCGCCGGTGCGCCGGCGATCGTCGAGAGCGAAGAGAATTCCGCAGTGCGATTCGTCGTTGGTTCGAGGACGGTCGCTGTGTCCTGTGATCGCTCGATATTCTTTCGAATGTCTTGCTCCGCTTTGAGTTCGGCCATTACCCCTCCGAGGTCCTTTCCTTTATATTTGCTGTCATCTTGCTTCACCTCATGCCAGCCTTGCTCCAGTATTTGGCTATAGCGACCTTGTAGATTGGTTGGTAGATTTTCGTACGTGATGTAGGTCGTTTCGACGAGCCTATCGATCTCTTCGGCATCCTTGATGTTGCCCATCTGCTTGGCCCCGATCATGTACAGGACTCGTCCAAACGCGACGCCGGATTCATTGTTGTGTGATTTCAGGTAATCGAGGATGCGGGTTTTATCCGCGCGATTCGTGATGCCAAGTCCATCCATCCTCGTGTCGATCTGTGTCTGGAACATGGTTCCGAGTGGATCTGGCGTGCGCTCGACGAACTGTCCTGCAGGATTGGTGTCGTATGACTTGCCATTGTCGAAGGTGAAGTGACCACCCATGCCTCCATTCGGATTGAATGCTTTGGCGACGACGTCGATGTCGACGCTTGCGAGCACTGCCATCGCGGTTGTGCTTTCCATCTTCATCTTGTTCCTCTCGATGAATTCACTGACGGTTTTGAAGCTACTGGGGATCGCTCCTACTCCCTTGACACCGATTGTCGTGAGGAGTTCGTTCAACTTTTTCCCTGTGAACACAGCGAATTGCTTTCCTTTCTTCAGCATGTCGTCTTCTGCATTCGCGTTGCCGTTACCGACTTTGTCCCAGAGGTACATGCCACCAAGTCCAATGAGTGCGGCAGAGCCAAGAGTAGATTTTCTCAATTTGTTGATGACGTAGATGCCAAGACCGATGGCGAGGAGCTGTGTTGGTAGCCCCGCATTCTTAAAGTTCTCGATGACACTTGTGGATTCCTTCTTCAGCTTTTCTACTTCTCCTTTACCGACGAGCTTGGCGTACTCCAGGTGTTGCCCCGCGTGCGCGAGGTGACGGTTGGTCGTGTCATTACGGTAGATCTCATCGAGATTCCGGAGGAAGTCCTCTTGTTCGCGAGGATCCAAGTAGCTTTCAAGTGCTGAGCGGAGATTTTGCGGTAGTGTCGGATCTTTGATGATGTCCGCAGGACTCACGACATCGACTCCACTGATTGAAGGATTCTGCCGTCTCCACTGCATGTACGACTCCGCGACTCCGCCACTGCCGAGTGCAGTGTTATTCCTATATTCTATAGCGTGCTCAGC
>CAZDQZ010000113.1:0-2695 GCA_964507835.1 uncultured Candidatus Peribacteria bacterium
TCGAAGGCCTGTGAGCAGTGACGGCAGGAGGGCATGAGGAAGTGAGGAAGTGACGGAAGTTGAAAGTTGAAAGTAAAATTCAAGAATGGGAGCGGGTCTCCGACCCGCGTGTGCGATCAATACACAGTTTCCAAATAACATTCCTCACACTCGATGGGCTCCTTCCTCTCCGGACCATACGTCGTCTCCGTGTTCTTCCCACACTTGGCACACGCTCGTTCATACATCGTGTACCTGTTTCTCTTCATGAGTCTCCGACGGTGTCTCTCGTCTGGACATATGGTCGGAAGAGGCAGGCTCATCGATCGATAAAACTTCAATTCCTGCGGAATAATTTTGTACGGTTTACCCGTCGCAGAACAAAGCAATATCTGCTTACAGAGGTCTTCCGGGGCTTCCTCTGATGTTTCAGGAAGATCGACATGCGCACCCATGTACCGCTTCTCTATGCCTTCGTCCTCGCGCCACTCCCAACCCTTTGCGAGCACTGCGTCCTTCGTCATCGGGAAAAGATCAGGTGCAAAAGATTCGTTGTATGCGAAGGCGCAGAGAGACATCGGGAAGAACTCTCCATACTCTTTTGTTTCCTTCATATGTGCAATAAGTTTTTCTCTAACCACGCGATACCCCTGCTCGGAATACTGCTTGTTCAGAATGCAGAACTTCTTATTCCTGAGGCCCACACACCCGAAGAGATCAGAACTATTCGTACACTCGAAGCAGTACTCGGCATTGCTGAGCGTAATACACGTCGAGGAGAACTTACTGTTATACATACGGTCTCCACACGCGGAACACTGATAGACAAGTTCGCTATTTTGACCCCAGGAATTAAAATCCATGCAGGTCTTGCACGTGAGTGACAAGCGCTCGCAGTGACGACAATCTTCGATGTCCTTGCAGTCGAAACAGTTCTGCGCATTCTTGGAATCGTAGATGCGGTCCCCCGTGCACCCTTCGCACCGCTCGATCTGGAGTGCCTTCAGCGGTTGCAGGGCAAAGAATGCATCGCACTGCTCTGCAAGTTTCAGGAGGCCAGTGCGCGTCGTGAGTGCGAAGGCATCTCTGTATTTCTCGTAGTCCTCCTTCGTGTACTGCTCATTACAGATCATGTACTGCTTATTGCGCTGATTCGTACAGCCGATGCAGTCTCTGCACGAGTGACAGTTCCGGAGGAAGAAACTATCGGAACAATTCTGACAGTCCTGAGAGAAGAGGAGTGTGTGGCAATGCGTACAGTCGATGCATTCGTAACACCGTTCACACTCGTAACACACGGAACAATCAACGGTATCACGGGATTGCTTCAGGAGATTGCTGTAGTAACAATCCTCGCAGTAATCGCTCTCACTGATCAGATAACAATTCTTGAGGTACCCCGTCGCATTATTGAAGTCGCTATTCTCCATCGTGCCTGGCGTATTGAAGAGCGCCATGTGTGGCACGACATTGAGAAGGTTCTGGAACTGTGGGAAGAACGGACGCGAAAAATCAATATCTCTCCCACACGTCACGCCATCCCAGCGATCACTAATCCATGCATCGATACCGTAGACGGGGAAGGGCTGATCTGTGTTGTACTGCGAGATGATCTGCGCACCTGTGAGATCACATTTCCGATAATACAAACATCGCGTATTGCGCTCACAGAGCCTGCGTTGCAGTCGACAATCTGGACAGTGTTTCGGAGCAGGGACTTTGAAAAGATCGAGGAAGCGATCGTCATCCTTCGTCACATCAAATGGTGCCGAACATTGGGTACAAATTTTTTGCATACATAAAAGAGGGACAAGAATACAAAGAGTTCCCGGGTCATTTTTCTGTCAGCATCAGTATCTCATGTATAGCAAAATCTGTCGAACACCACTTAATAAAATTTTTGTTTTTTGTTATATAGAAGCCATTAAACTAGAATAATTTAGTGTAGAAAAGTTTCTACAACAGTGTTATAATTGAGAGGAATGCTCGCCGAACTCGCCCGGATCGGTCTCACGGATGAAGAAGCCCGCGTCTACCTCGCGTGTCTGGAAATCAACGGTGGGCCGGTCTCCATCATCGCACGCAAAGCTGGCGCTCACCGTGTCAGCTGTTACCACACAATCGAGAATCTACTCGAGAAGCGTCTCCTCTCGCAGTACAACAAGAACGGCGTGAAGTGCTTCGCGCCAGAACCCCCCGAACAACTCATGAAGATGGCGGAGGAAAAAGTAAATCTAGCAAAGGGATTACTTCCCGAGCTCAAGTCACTCGTGTCAGCAATCGGCTTCAAACCGAAAATAAGATTCTACGAAGGTCATGATGGCGTTGAAAAAGTTTTCAATGAATCTCTCACGGCCAAACGAGAAATTCTGGGCTACACGAACCTCAAGCTCGTGACGGAATTCTTCCCAGAGTTCTTCAAAGCCTATACGCACGCGAAGTTGAAGAAAGGTGTAAAAACACGCTACCTCTCGCCAACAACGGTCGACACTGTCCACATCCTCGATCCATTTTTGCCAGATAAATACGACGCGAACTTGATCGAAATTTTGCTCGTGAACAAGAATCAATTTCTCTTCGAAAACGAAGTGCTCATCTTCGGAAACTCTGTCGGCATCGTTTCACTCAATAGCGATGAATTACTCGGTCTCATCGTCGAAAGTGCGACGTTCGCCAGAACGATGAAGGCAGTGTTCGACCTCGCGTGGCTGGGCGC
>CAZDQZ010000114.1:0-2690 GCA_964507835.1 uncultured Candidatus Peribacteria bacterium
GTACACTCACCAAAATCCCAATGTCTCCCGCAGTATCATCTTCGGCTCCTTCACGTAATCCAACGGATTACTGCATCGCCACGATCGGGAGTCACTCGGCTCTCCAGATCCTGAAGGGTGCGCGTGATGAGGGTGTGCCAAATCTCGTCATCTGCAAGCGCGGGAGCGAGCGACCGTACAAGAGCTTCGGTGTTGCGGATGAGATTCTTCTTATTGATGATTGGGCGGATTGGGAGAAGGTCGTCGAGCCGGAGCTTCTCAAGCGCAATGCGATCATTATTCCCCATGGTTCATTCATCGCGTACATGGGTCATCAGCGTGTGCAGTCCATGAAGAGTATGTACTACGGGACGAAGGAAATCCTTGAGTGGGAGAGCGATCGTACCATGGAGAGGAAGTGGCTCCTGGATGCAAAGATTCGCATGCCTCGCGTTTTTGACAAGCCCGAGGACATCGATGGTCCTGCCATCGTGAAGTTCCACGGTGCTGGAGGAGGATTTGGGTACTTCGTCGTGCGCAGTGCGGAGCAATTCTACGAAGTGAAGAATAGGAAGTACCCCGATGACAACGATTTCGCGATCCAGGAATACATCATCGGTGTCCCGCTCTACATTCATTACTATTATTCACCGATCACAGGCGAGCTTGAGATCATGAGTTTCGATAAGCGGTACGAGAGCAATGCCGATTCCATCGGACGCATCAAGGCAGAAGACCAGCTCGCGGCGAAGATCCACACCAGTTACACGATCGTTGGTAACATTCCACTCGTCGTGCGCGAGTCGATGCTTCCGGAGTTCTTTGAGATGGGGGATAGAGTCGTGCATGCGAGTCGCAAGCTCCACAATACGCAGACGGGTGCGATTCTGCAGAAAGGTCTCTTCGGTTCGTTCTGCTTGGAGACGATCGTCACGCGCAAGCTGGAGGTCTTTGTCTTTGAGATCAGTGCGCGCATCGTCGCAGGGACCAATCCTTTCATCGAGGGTTCACCGTACACGGCGCTCAAGTACGGTGTGCCGATGAGTACGGGTCGTCGTATCGCTCGCGACATCAAGCAGGCGATAGAGCAGGGACGGCTCAGTGAGGTGCTTGGATGATTTGCAGGAATTGAAAATTGATAATTGAGAATTGATAATTTTCTGCACTATTCACTTATGAACATTCCAGACATTCTCACAGGCTACGATGTCAAAAATCTGACTGTAGGAGTTTTAGGTGGTCATAGCGGTCTGGATGTCTGTCATGGAGCGAAACAGCATGGCTTCAAAACAGTGTGTGTCGCACGAAAAGGTCGAGAGAAAACGTACGATCGTTACTTCAAGACTCGTGGTTCTCGAGGCTGTATCGATGAGACTATCGTTGTAGAAAATTTCTCAGATGTGTTGGATACAAAGATTCAAAAGAAGCTCCAAAGTCTGAACACAATATTTGTGCACAATCGATACTTCTGGGTTTACTTCGATGATTTCTCCAAGGTTGAGAACGATTTTCATGTGCCTATTTTTGGTTCGAGAACTTTGCTCAAGTTGGAAGAGAGAGATCAGCCGTTCAATCAATACGATCTTCTGAAAAAAGCAGGGATCAGGACTCCGAAGATTTTTGCCTCTGCGAAGGATATCGATCGCCCTGTGCTTGTGAAGGCAGGGGAGGCTCGGCGTAGCTACGAGCGTGCATTCTTCATCGCTACGACTCCGCAGAATTACGAGGAGACAGGTGCAATGCTTGAGGCGCAGGGCAAGGTGAACAAGAAGTGGCGGGACGCTACGATCGAGGAATTCATCGTCGGAGCTCCCGTGAACTTCAACTTCTTCTATTCGCCACTGACAGGCGAGCTAGAACTCCTTGGTACTGATACTCGTCGACAGACGAACCTCGATGGCTTCCTCCGCATGACGGCAGATCAGCAGGCGATCGCTCTGAAGCACGTTCCGCTCAAGATGATCGAGACGGGGCACATCGCCTGCACGGTCAAAGAATCGATCCTCGAGAAAGCTTTTGATTTGGGCGAGAAGTTCGTTACTGCGTGCAAGAATCTACCGAAGACATTGGACCCATCAGCTAAAGGCATCATTGGCCCTTTCGCTCTCCAGGGAGCGGTCGTCGCGGAAGAGGGGAAGGAGGACATTGTTATCTTCGATGTGTCGCTCCGCATCCCAGGTTCCCCCGGCACCGCAAGCACACCGTACTCAGGCTACTTGTATGGACAGAGCATGAGTGTCGGTGAGCGTGTGGGTCTCGAGATCAGGAATGCGGTGGAGCAGAAGAGACTGCTGGAGATTATTACTTAGTGCATGCGGAGACGCACCTGTCGTAGATGTATGCACAGTTCGTTGCACCTTCTTGTGAGAGCATGCATCTCTGCAGATTGTTCTTGCACGTCGCTTTGCAGTTCACGGAAGGTACAGCTGGCTTCGTAGGGTATTGGATATTCGCTCCTGGTCGTACCATCGGACGCGTGACACTGGCGCTCAGGTTCATCGAACTACTGGAGAGAACAAACGTCACGAGCAGAATGACTGCGAGCGCGATGCCAATGAGTTTGATCGCATGATCTTGGCTTTTCTTCAGCTGAACTTTGGATGGAGACATGTGTGTATGTGGGGAAATTATTAGTATTATATCATATTTATTAGATTTAGTCTATATTTAACATGAGGTGACCTATTGTCGAATGACCCATTGCTCCCTGC
>CAZDQZ010000115.1:0-2394 GCA_964507835.1 uncultured Candidatus Peribacteria bacterium
TGGCAAAAACTCCCATTTTCCGCTATAATAAAGCCTTACAGCTATGTCCAACCTACGCCATCTCCACATAGTGGTACCGCAAGGTACCGAGGGCCAGAAGAAGCTAGAATCCAAGTTCCAGGAATTGCTGATCAATTTACGCAATACGTTCACCGGTCGCAGGGTGTCTCTCGAGTATTACGGCACAGGGCAGTACACGTATTTTTTCATCACGGTGGAGGAGCAGTTACTTGAGACGGTTGAGGGGCTTATCTATGCGACGTTTCCGGATGCCGAGGTGAAGGAGATGCAGGATTTCACGGCGCATTTCGACCCTGCTCAACAGGCGATTGCTGGAGCCAGTATCAGCCTCCATCACTCGGATATTTACCCCATCAAGACGTACGACATGTTCGAGGAGGATAGTGCCACACGCATTTTCTCGGTCATCTCGAAAATCCCCACAGGGGACCAAGTCTGGGTGCAGATCATCGCAGAACCGCAAGACGATACAGCGTTCTTCCACTTCCGTAGGCGGTGGGCGATTCGTCTGGCGGATTTCTTCCACTACTTCAGCATTCGTGATCGCATGCGTCCGGGTGGGAGGAAGAGTATCCAGCCACGTCGTCATGATCTTGCACATCAGAAAGCGGAGATCAAGCCCTACACGGTGAGTATTCGCTGTGCGTACGTTACGCCGGACAGAGCGTCGGCATCACGCAAGCTCCTTGCTGTCATCAGTAGCTTCTCGCAGTTCAATGACAAGGACATCAACGAGTTCCATGGATCCGAAGTGCATAGTTCTATGGAGAAGTTTGTCGAGCAGTTCCGTGCACGCACCCATGCGAAGAGATTCATCTTGAGTGCGAAAGAAGTAGCGACGCTCTACCACTTCCCCAATGCCGATGAAGTCCCGCACATTGTGCACGTGCTCGCTCGTAAGTCCGATCCTCCACAGGATTTGCCGAAGGCAGGGGAGCCGGACGTGAGTGCGTTCGGTGTCACGAACTACCACAATAACTTCGTCCCCTTCGGCATTCGTCGTGCAGACCGCAGGCGTCACCTCTATGCCATCGGTAAGTCTGGCTCGGGAAAAAGTAAACTCCTCGAGCTCCTCATCAATGAAGACTTGCAGAGTGGTGCAGGAATCGCCGTCCTCGATCCGCACGGTGATCTCGTCGATGCCATTCTTCGCTACGTTCCACAGCACCGCATCAATGACGTCGTGCTCCTGGATCCGAGTGATACGGATTTCCCGATAGCTTTCAATCCACTGGAGAAAGTGAGTGAAGCGCAGAAGATGCAGGTGACGATCGGTTTCCTCCAGATCTTCAAGAAGCTCTTCGGGAGCAACTGGAGCGATCGCCTCGAGCACGTGCTCCGCTACACCACGCTGGCGCTCCTCGATAGTCCGAATACGACGGTGCTCTCGATCCTGAAGATGCTCACGGACAAGAACTACCGTCAGAAGATCGTGTCGCGCATCCAGGATTCCGTCGTGAAGAGCTTCTGGGTGAGCGAGTTCGCTGCGTGGAGCGAGAAGTTCGATGCCGATGCCATCACGCCACTCCTCAACAAAGTCGGTCAATTCGTCGCGACGAACATGATCCGCAATATGATTGGTCAGCCCGTGACGAAGTTCAATATTCGCGAGCTCATGGATAATCAGAAGATTCTGCTCATGAAGGTCAGTAAGGGCCTGCTTGGCGAAGAGAACTCGTCCCTCATCGGTGCGATGTTCATCACGAAGCTCTATCAAGCAGCCATGGAACGCGCCGATACCCCCGAAGATCAACGTAAGGATTTCTACCTCTACGTCGATGAGTTCCAGAACTTCGCCACAGACACCTTCGCGGAAATTTTGTCTGAAGCACGCAAATATCGCTTGAACCTCACGATCGCGCATCAGTACATGGGTCAGCTCTCTGACACCGTGCGCAAGACCGTCTTTGGTAACGTCGGTTCTATGGTGAGCTTCCGTGTGGGCGCTGAAGATGCCGTGATCCTCGCCGAAGAGTACAATCCCGTCTTCAAAGAACGCGACATCATCAATCTCGGTGTGCGTGAGTTCTACCTGAAAATGTCGGTCAATGGCGAACTGCGTGAGGCATTCTCTGGTCGTACGCTGGATGCGCCTCATCCGCACGATGACTACACACGCTCGGTGATCGATCAGTCGCGTAGGAAGTACTGCTTACCGAAGGTGAAGGTGGAGGAGATGCTGAAGAAATGGGACGAAGCTGCGTCAGAGCCACCGAAAGGGGATGAGATCGCGGTGGCGGATGTGTTTGAAGAACCCTTGATTTAGCTGTAAGTGAGAAGCTAAAAGCGATGAGCTTTGAGCTATGAGAAAAATATTGAGTAAGAGAGACCTCATGATTCGCTACGACTTTTTAATTAGGTGATGTCGATGAC
>CAZDQZ010000116.1:0-2280 GCA_964507835.1 uncultured Candidatus Peribacteria bacterium
CCCTCCGCCTGTGAGCTCCTCATGCCGAGTAGTTATGGACTGAGTTGTGTGGGTGGGGCAGAGAGCGAATCAGATATCTGCAGTATGGGTAATGGAAAAGTATCATGGAACAATGGCGAAGAAACCTATGCAAGTTGTGCAAACACCACAAAAAAACGATCTCAAGATGCTGACGCATGTTGCTTAATTGCCAGAGTATCTTTCGTTCTCACTGAAAATGATTGTTCTCCATTAAAACAATATCCCGATATGTATGACGAATGCTTACAAAATCTTGCTTTTAAAAATCATGATCCTGCTACGTGTAATAGTATCGCAAATGACAATACGAAAAGTGCTTGTATCGTAAATGCTTCAGCCATACGTAAAAACCCTTCGATCTGCTCAGGATGCAAAACACGTGTGCAGACACTTAAAGAATTGAAATGATAGATAGATTTACTTCCGCACTTTCAACTTTCGTACTTCCGCACTTCCTTCCCCCCCCCTCCCCCATGTCCACCATCAAATTCTTCATCCTCTCACTTCTGCTCTGCATCGCTGTACCCAGCGTAGCTCTTGCCGTCAGCACTCCTGTTTCTCCGCTCACAATCGCCATCTCTGGCACTTCGTACAAAGTAGTATCTTTGGCGCCAGGCACAACACTCGAGAAGTCCGGACTCAAAATCGGTGACCTTCTGAAGTCTATCGACGGCAAGATCATCACCAAGAAAAGCTTCACTCTCGATGCGCTCCAGAAACTCTTGAGTACAGCTCCCGTGAAAGCTCCCATCAAACTAAAAGTCTCTCGCAAAGGGAAGGGCACACTCTCACTCATCATCAGAAGTGATACTGCAGTCGCAAGCTCCTCCTCATCTTCTTCACCAGCACAAGGCAAGGACACTCTCCCCTTCAACACTCCACGCTCATCCATTCTCGTCCTTGGCACACTGTCCCCCGTCGTGGATGTGTGCCAGACAGCACGTAATACCGTTCTCCTCTCCGGGCAGGATGATTCTGGTAGAGACTTAAGTGAAATCCGCGCGTACGACATCCAGACCAAGGACCTCCTCAGCATCGCAACGAAGAATGGCGCAGGCAAAGACACAGGCTGGAGCAGTCAAACCTACCCAAATAAGGCCTTCTACGTGCGTTGGCTTCCCCGCGCATTCACGGAGACAGACAAGACCGCCGTGGACTTCTCGACCAAGCACAGGATCGGAGTCACGAAGAAATGTGATGGATCACCGTCTGTCATGGGCTTCAGCATCGCCCCCTCTGCCATCACGAACGTGCGTGCGACCGGTCCAGAATCACTCAAAATTGGCGCAGGACGAGGCGTCACGATCGGTTCCTTCACATTCACCTCCACCAAGTCATCGCCAGGCCTGAAGACATTCCTGGAGCAAGTGAAATTCACCGCCCTCGTGACGGGCAGTGTCACACTCTCGGATATTCGGATCAGCATGCAGTCACAGGGGAACACCTATAAAACCGAATGCCTCTACAATGACCCGCCATTTGTCACCTGCGTGGTCCCTGACTACATGGGTGAAGTGAGCGGAGACACGACGTACACACTCACCGCAGACATCGCCAAGACGAGCCCTACGGGGAGCGTCCAACTCATGCTCTCGGACTTCGGTACGCCGTTCACCCCTGGCTCCGTCTTCTGGAAGAACGATGCGGAGTCCTTCAAGTGGATGTCCCCACTGGAAGACATCGTGAAAGGGATGAAGGTGGAGCTGTAGTCAGAATACGATTATCGAATACTCTAGCAATTCTGGCGAATCCACATGTACAGTATCTCTCACTATGTGGTTCGCCATTATTGCCATGAGCTTCTACGCACTAGAGATCGCCATCAGCGATCTCAAGCTCAGCGAAATCTCCCCTCGCCTCCTCACGTTCTACTACTCTCTCGGAGTCGCCATCTGCGCGCTTGTCAGTATGATTCTCAATCATGACTCGATTGTTCTCCCAGCGAAGAACAGCTTCGTTTTCGTGATCATCATGATCCTCGCATCATTCGTCGCAGCGACTGCACACTTCTACGCCATTAGCAGTGGTGTTGGCACCTCCAAATTATCGCTCACGTATGCATTCATGCCAGTTGCCGGAATCATCCTCATGCTCATCTTCCGCAGAGAACTTCCTACGTTAGAAATCGTCATTGGATGTATCCTCGCAGTCGTCGCCCTCTATCTCGTCACGGCTTCCGACAAGACTACGACACTTTGATATCGGCTGGCTTCGCAGGCAGATCGACGAAGAATGTCGTGCCCTTGCCCTCGGTGCTCT
>CAZDQZ010000117.1:0-2243 GCA_964507835.1 uncultured Candidatus Peribacteria bacterium
GAATAGTTGACGAACTCTCGGGGCACGTAAGAATAGTGCATGCTCCGAGAGTTTGCTGAAGCTACTTACTCAACGGCTCAAGACACACATCGACGAGCATTTCTTACAAAAGTCACAGTAGCAATAATGGCAATGACGTGTGGCGAAATCGCAAAAACAACTCAAGCGCAAGAACCATCATCAAGAAAAAGTGGCTCTGAAATGCGCGAAAACAAATCTTCATTCTCTTCGATCGAAGAATGGCTACAGGGTAGCCCCGAATCGTTGCGGGCAAAGAAGGCACTCCTAAATCTTACGAAGCTTGACGATGATCAACCAGAGATACGAGAAGCAACTATGAAAGAAATCATCGAGAGTCTTCAGATAGTACAGAGAAACATTCTTCCGTTGCCTCAGGAATTTATGAGGCCTCTCGAAGATACCTACGAAAAAGCGAGGGCAGAGAGAAAAGCAGAAGTTTTTCTTGGGTGCAAGCGCATCCTACAAACTCTTCGCGCATCAGAAATCGACTCTCCAAGTAGTATCCCATTCGGCATCGAGTTCAAAGCAGAAGCATTTCCAGAAATCCTTTCAAAGCATCTTGGGCTCACCATCAGTGGGATCGATGACGAAATATCCACAATGATCATTCGAAATCTATCAAGGAATCGAACTCCCGGCGCCATTCTTGGCCTACTCATTCGTACAGACCATTTCATTAAAATAGATCCAAATGGAGGAACGATACTCATCCGAAGCCGAGTCTCATCGGACGATGAACAACAAGCCTACGACAGTGGGAGTATCTGTCTCGTCACGACATTCAATGCTGAAGATAGCTATCGAGAAACAGATGCACTTCGACCCCGCAATCGTGGTCCGCTTCTAGAAGTGTATTCATTCAAAGATCTTCCATTCTACACTTCAACGTTCTTAGATCGACCAAGGGACCTCTATTCAACATCCAAGGAATATAGGCAAGGAAAACATTCTGTAGCCCTGCCTCGACCCAGAAACTATGTCGCAGAAGTCCCAGGTCCATACTTATCAAGAGCTGGTGCAATAATCCAAGAATGTAATTGCATGCAGAATGATCCTAGCTATCTTCAACCAAAACTGGGGTTTGTTCACGCAAGCAATCCTACGCAGATACCACTCAAAGAAGGCGTGACGCAAACTCCTCTACTCTCGATACAAACAGTACGAAAAGATAGAACGATGATTATCACTATGACGCCAAAAGTACAGCCAAAGAGTGAGGCTAATCATTCAACGATCTGCTCTCTTGCTGGATGGTCAACGTTTAGCGTCGATGGAAAAAAAGTGCCAGCATCCATATCAATGATCGATGAGAACATTGTATGGACAATAAATAACATTCCTGCAGACCAATCAGTAGATTGTCACACACATCTAAGTATGGATCTTTCCTCGACAACACTCCCCTATCATCCCTAATAAAGTCAAAAAAACTGTATACTCGAATCATGGACTGCACTTCCCTCCGCGATATCGAGCTCTGGACACGCATCGGCGTTCCTGAGGATGAACGCCAGAAGCCCCAACGCATTCTTGTGACGATGGAACTCCTCTCTCCACTCCAAAAAGTCGCACACACTGACGATGTACGTGAAGGCATCGACTACCAAAAGGTCGTCGAGGTTGTTCAGTCGCTAGCTTCCACAGAACGAAAAACGATCGAACGTCTCGCGGAGGACATCGCAGATGCAATTCTGAAGAAATTCAAACCAACGGGCGGGGTCAGAGTCACTGCTATCAAGAAACCCGATCTCCCTCTTGAGAGCGTCAGCATTACGATCAAAAGGCCATAGAAACCGTATGTATAGGCATAGGCTCCAATGTCGATCCAGAAAACAATCTGCGATCCTGCGCAAAACTCATGCGTACACAGTGGTCTGGTGTTCGTTTCTCCTCCGTATGGCAATCAACAGCGATGGAGGTAGCGGAACAAGCTGACTTCCTGAATGCTGTCGCACGTTTCGATACCTCCGACACTCCAGAGGTCATCCAAAGAAAACTGCAATCCATCGAAAAGACGCTCAAGAAATCTCCTCCATTTCGCTTCGGCCCACGCACCATCGACCTCGACATCCTGCTCTATGGAGAACATGTCATCCAAGCATCAATGCTCATCATTCCCCACCCCAAGCTCCACCAGCGCCGTTTTGTTCTGGAGCCACTCATTGAGCTCGGTGCGGGAGAAATGGTACATCCGGTATGGCAAAAACCTTTGCAAGACTATG
>CAZDQZ010000118.1:0-2240 GCA_964507835.1 uncultured Candidatus Peribacteria bacterium
CTGCCCCCAAGGCGAAGGCTAACACTGCCTCAAAGAGTGCAGAAGCAACGAAGATTGCTAAAAAAATGCTCGTTGCAGGCGCTGGTAAGAAAGTGGCCCCAAAGAAGGCCCCCTCACGTAGGCAGGAGTACAAATTTGATGTTGCAGAATCAATTCTGCCTCGGAGTATTCCTTTCACACTCAATGCATCTGAGCGCGTGCCAAGTAGTCTCAAAGAAGCACCAGAAACAATCAAGCCAAAGATGATGGTGAGTAATCGCATTTTCCTTACGAAGGATGATTCCTTCGAGATGATGCGCTCTCTTATTGATGTGCAGATCGAGAGTTATAA
Source organism: uncultured Candidatus Peribacteria bacterium (assembly GCA_964507835.1). Lineage (GTDB taxonomy): Bacteria > Patescibacteriota > Gracilibacteria > Peribacterales > Peribacteraceae > CAZDQZ01. The sequence goes on from CAZDQZ010000118.1 coordinate 332, forward strand.
GTGGTTTTTGACGGAGGGTCTTTCTGAACTTCTCAAAGAAGTGAGTCCAATCACTGATTTTTCAAGCAAGAAGATGGAGCTCAATTTCCTTGGTCACACCTTCGATGTCCCGAAGTACGATCCAGAAACTTGTAAGCGTAGAAACTTGAGTTACGAGGCAGCCATGAAAGCTCATGTTCAGCTAATCAACAAGGAAACAGGGGAAATCAAAGAGCAGGATGTTTTCCTCGGAAGTATCCCTCTTATGACCGACAGTGGAACATTCGTGGTCGGCGGTATCGAGCGTGTAGTGGTCAGTCAGCTCGTTCGTAGTCCTGGCGTGTTCTTTTCGACGATGCCAGAGTACCCACGTCATCACGCAGCGAAGATTATCCCGAAGCGTGGTGTGTGGATGGAGATTGAGACAGATCGTCGAGGAATTATTACGTGTAAGATTGATCGTAAGCGCAAGATCCCTATTACTCAACTTCTTCGCGTCTTCGGATACCAGACAGATGCGCAGATCTTGGATCTCTTTAAAGACACTGTGAAGGCAGACAAGGATTACATCCTCGCTACTCTCGACAAGGATACTGTCCGTACTGTCGAAGATGCATATCAGAGCATCTATCGCAAAATTCGCCCTGGCGATCTTGCAACTGCTGAGAATGCAAAAACGCTTATTGATGGGCTCTTCTTCGACTTCAAGAAGTACGACATGGGTAACATTGCTCGTTACAAGCTCAATCGTCGTTTCGATCTCAATATTCCTAACGATGAAGCACATCGCGTGTTCCAGGTATCCGATTTTATCGAAATTCTCAAAGAGCTCATCCGCCTCAACAATGGCGAGAGTGCTCCTGATGACATTGACCACTTGAGTAACCGTCGCGTTCGTTCTGTCGGCGAGCTCGTGCAGAACAAGTATCGCGTTGGTCTTATGCGTACCGAACGCATTATGAAGGATCGCATGACCGTAATGGATTTGGAGACTGTGACTCCAACACAACTTATCAACTGTCGTCCTATCACGGCAGCGCTACGCGAATTTTTCGCATCGTCTCAGCTCTCGCAATTCATGGATCAGACAAACCCTCTCTCCGAGCTCGCTCACAAGCGTCGTCTTTCTGCGACGGGTCCTGGAGGTCTCTCTCGCGAGCGTGCTAGCTTCGATGTCCGTGACGTGCATCCCAGTCACTACGGTCGTATCTGTCCGATCGCGACTCCAGAAGGTCCCAATATCGGTCTCGTCGTGCACTTGGCATCGTATTCCAAGGTGAACGAATACGGCTTCCTTGAGACGCCGTATTACGAAGTGAAGCACACAGTGAAGATGGATGTTGATGCTCTCGTTGGTCGTATCCTCGATGTCACGGTGCGCGATGGTCATAAAGTCGTTGCGAAGGAAGGCGAGGTGATGGATACGAAGCAAGTGGCTTCCAAAGTCATCTCCCTCCTGAAGCATCAGGGGCAGTCAAGCGTACCTGTTCGTGCGTACGTCGTTCGCAAAGAGATCTACATTGATGCAGATCGCGAGCGTCATCTTACGATTGCAGAAGCGAACTCGGCTGTGACTGAGCTTGGCGAATTTGTGAGCACACGCATCCACGTTCGAAAGAAGGGTGAGCCAATCGTGGCGCACGTTCGCGATGTCACACACGTCGATATTTCTCCGAAGCAAATCCTCTCCGTTTCGACATCACTCATCCCATTCCTCGAGCACGACGATAACACGCGTGCATCCATGGGTACGAACATGCAACGACAGGCCGTCCCTCTCATTCGTCCTGAGTCTCCACTCGTCGGCACCGGCGTCGAGAGTGTGGCTGCTCGCGCATCTGGTCGCGTTCTCCTCGCCGAAGATGATGGTGAAGTCTTGAATGCCGATGCATCCGATATCACTCTCCTCTACCATTCCGGCAAGAAGGCA
>CAZDQZ010000119.1:0-2170 GCA_964507835.1 uncultured Candidatus Peribacteria bacterium
ACTTGGACGATTAGCTCAGCTGGCCTAGCTTGCGGAGCAGGCGTAAAAAGAGGTAGCACGCGTTGTCCGATTGATCTTTATACTTCACATAACTTGGACGATTAGCTCAGCTGGTTAGAGCGTGCGATTCACATTCGCAAGGTCCTCGGTTCGATCCCGAGATCGTCCACCATTCGACTCGCTTCGCTCGCTCATGGTGAACCATCAGTAACCTTTTTCTCATGACCATTCACTTCCGCATCCTTGGTTGGCTGTACATCGTCATGGGGATGATCGGTTTATTCTCGTCAGTTTGGTTCTTTTACTCCCTGCATGGGTCGGGTCCTTTTACCATGAGCCCTGATACGCAGAAAATTCTGATGGATGCAGGGTATGGCACCGTTCTGCTTGTGATTTTGGTGATCGCGTCACTTGGGACGCTCGGTACGGGCTATGCACTTCTGAAGATGCATCGGTACGCCAAGTATCTCGCGGGGTTCTTCGCCATTCTCGGTCTCTTCGATTTTCCCTTCGGGACGATGCTTGGTGTGTACACACTTTGGGTCATTACAAGGAAGGAAACAGTAACTTCAAGCACACCCCCTCCACAGCGATGACACTCTCAAAACCATCATACTGCATCGGCATTCTGATACTTGCCATTGCCATTCTTCTGGGGTTGTACCTCGCTCCGTATTCGTATAATCCATCGGCACTCTTTCATATGGATGAACGTGTGGCGAAAGAAAGTCCACTACCATCGCCATTCGTCGTGCTGACGGTCCCCGCGTATGATGGTGCGATGTATTTCCGTGTCGCTGAGTACATTCCATCACTCTTTATACCCGAGACATGGAGCACCCTTCGTTCGTACGCTCCGCAGGCGTACTCTTATCAGCGCTTTCTGTTGCCACTTTTTGCTACTGTGCTCTCGCTTGGGCATGATGCCTTTCTTCCGTGGACGTTTCTCCTGATCAACGTTCTCAGTCTTTTTCTTACAGGGTTTTTTGTCTTTCGATCGACGAATAAGTTTCTTCCCGCTCTTGCATTTGCCCTCTCGCCATCGGCGACACTCGGCCTCCATTTTTCTACTGCAGAGCCACTGAATCTTCTGCTCCTTGCCTTACTTCTTTTCCGCTTCGATCGTCGATCGTCACTCGACTGGATCGATGCATTCCTTCTCTCGCTCTGTGTTCTTACGCGAGAAGTGAACATCATTCTCTCCGGCGCACTTCTTCTCTGGCTACTCATCAATCGTCGCTACAGAGACACTTCGCTTGTGGTGCCATCGATCATTGTATTTATCCTGTGGCAGGCGTTTTTGTTTGTGGTCTTCGGGAATGTTCCTTTCTTCGTGAATGGTTCGCATGCCACGGTTCCTTTCATTGCCCCTCTGCAGATTCTCTTTGGGCACACTGGTTTTACCAAGTACTCGCTTTCGTCGATTGCGCTCTTCCTCTTCTTCGTCGTGCCTTCCACGGTTTTCGTGCTGGCAGAACTCCTGCGCGATCGTCAGCGTATTCGCCTTCTTCCGTTCCTCCTTCTCGCATACCTCGGAGTGATGTGGGCGATGCCTCTGCACATCTGGGGATCGATCACGTCGATCGGTCGAGCGATCACTCCTGTGTACCCTCTTGCGATCGTCGTTTTTGCGACTCGGAAGGGGATTGCTCACTTCATTCCTTATGCGATTCTTTTGATCGGGTATGGAGCGGGCCTTGGGATTGCGATGATTCATCATCCGTTTACGGTGTGGTAGGTTTGGCTATTTTTTCTTTATAGCAATTTGCAAGTGTTTCTCTCATTGCCATTTCTTTTGGCGCTCAAAAGAAATGGCAGAAAGAAAAAGCGTGCGCCGACTCCCACGGCGCTCCGCATCAGTGCGTCGCGCCAGACCGCAGGCCCTCGCACCTCGGGCTCACACCATCCCTTTCGATGCTTTTGTAGTCATCTCGAGCTTGCTTCATTGTTCATTTTTTTGATTACAGCGCATCCGCATACGAACACAGTGACACTTCTCTTTCTTTCAGTTCACTCACGGTATCAGGATTGGTGAGGATACTGAGCTCGGTTTGACGCTGTGGATCACGGTCGAATGGTTCTCCATTTGGGTTCGAGCTCCCAGGGTGCACCATTAGTTCGATCGTGCCATCGGGCAGACGTCCGAGTGTGTGTCGGAGATTGCGCATCG
>CAZDQZ010000120.1:0-2121 GCA_964507835.1 uncultured Candidatus Peribacteria bacterium
TCTAGGCGCAAGGCAGAGGAGTACCTCGACGCAGGGCTTGTGAGAGTGAATGGCAGAGTCGTGAAGGTCGGGGATAAAGCTGATGCTCTCGTGGATAGGATCGAGGTCGATGGTAAGGTGCTCGAAGATCGTGCAAAAATGCTCTATTACGTGATGAATAAGCCGGTGGGCGTAGAGACGACGAATGTTGAGCATGCGCATTCTGAATCGAATCTAAAGACCAAAAGTGGTAAGCAGGAAAAAATTCCACAGCTCAAAGCTCATAGCTCAAAGCTCATAGCTCCTTCCGTTCGAGATGTTCTTCCACCCGCTCTCCAAGGCAAGGTGTACCCTGTGGGTCGCCTCGACAAAGATTCCTCAGGACTCTTGCTCTTCACAAATGACGGTGTGCTGGCGTATCGACTCACCCATCCGAAGTTCGATCACGAGAAAGAATATGAGGTAACAGTCGATCGTCCCATCGACCAAGCAACATGTAAGAAAATCGCAGAAGGCTTCATGATGGATGGATCGATGACCAAGCCACTCGTATGCAAAAAAGTGGCTTCTAATAGGGCTCAAGTCATTTTGACAGAAGGTAAGAATCGTCAGATTAGGCGTATGTTTCAGCAGTCTGGGTACACCGTGAAGGAACTCCGTCGAATGCGTATCATGACCCTTCGTGATGATTCACTGAAAGCAGGATCTGTGCGATCCCTGACAGAGGTGGAAAAGAAGAAATTACTGGAGTCTGTTGGACTGTGAAGACAATTATTATATTGCCATATTGTTATATTGTAGATAGGCAAGTGTTTGATTCAATGCTTGCGACAATATGACCGTATGACAATATAGCCTCATGAATATTTCTCTCATCTCTCACGGCGCCGCACGAGAAGTCACGGGTACGTGTCACGAACTCAGGATTGGTGATAAGCAGATCCTGCTCGATTGCGGGTTCTTCCAAGGAAAGCGCAAAGAAGCCACCGAGAAGAATGCATTCTTCGGCTTTGAGCCCAGGAACATCGATGCCCTCGTATTATCACACGGTCACATGGATCACGCTGGGCGCATCCCCTTGCTCTATAAACGTGGTTTCACGGCACCGATCTACTGCACGTATGCCACGCAGGACATCACAGAGGTGATGCTCCAGGATAGTGCGTACATCCAAGAAAAAGATGAGGACTTTGCACGGCGCCACATGAAGGACACGATGATCCCCAGTGTAGGGCCTCTCTATACACAGGCAGATGCAACAGAGTGCATGAAGCTTTTCGTTGGGAAGAATTATCATGAGCCGTTCCAGGTGATCCCAGGGGTGACCTGTCAGTTCCTCGAAGCAGGGCATATCCTCGGCTCTGCGATGATGGTCATCGATATCGAGAGACCAGGACAGAAGTCTCTTCGCATCGGTTTTACGGGAGATGTCGGACGGAACACGCTTCCGATCATTAGAGACCCCGAGAATATGCCTCCGGTGGATTATTTGATCTCCGAGAGTACCTACGGCAACCGCGAACATGAGGACATCACGACAGCGAGAGATAAGCTGAGAGATGCCATCATCAAGACGGCGGGTCGTGGTGGCAAAGTCCTCATCCCAGCGTTCTCGCTCGAGCGCACGCAGGAGATCGTCTACGACCTTCACATTCTATGGGATCAGAAAGAGATTCCAGCGATTCCCATCATCATCGATTCTCCACTGGCATCGAAGGTGACGGATATCTTCCAGAAGCACCCAGAGTGCTTTGACCATGATATGTACGAGCGATTCCTGAAGAAGGCCCACAATCCTTTCAAGTTTTCGCTCGTGAAGTACACTGAGAGTATGGAGGAGAGTAAAGCGCTCAACGGCGCTATTGGACCAATGCTGATCATGGCGGGTTCTGGCATGTGTGAAGCGGGTCGCATTCGTCACCACCTGAAGAATGAGCTCGCGGATCCCAGAAACATGGTGATCGCGGTTGGCTTCATGGCAGAGTACACACTCGGGCGAAGACTACTCAATCCTGACATTACGGAAGTGAAGATCTTCAACGAGACCGTGAGGAAGAAAGCCGAGATTCTGTACATCAATGCGTACTCGGGACATGCCGATAAGCGTGATCTGGATAAGCTCATTCAGTCACAACCCTCAGC
>CAZDQZ010000121.1:0-2018 GCA_964507835.1 uncultured Candidatus Peribacteria bacterium
GAAAAATTTCAGAGCGACTGTTTTTTGCTCCACTTTTTTGCGTCAAAAAAGTGGATAGAATATTAAAATACCCCCCGTTCCACTCTCCTTTGGAACCTCCTTCAGCCCTAGCTTAAGCCAAAAAATAGACATACGACAAAGTTCCCAAAAATCATCTCTCGAGATGGGTCAAAAGCAGGAGTGTGATGGTGTCATCCATTCCCCCCATTTTCTATGCCGATCAATAGACAATCTCCTGTAAGAGATGAAGACCATGAGAAGCCCCGTGGTAGAAAAGTAGCACTCATCGACTCGATGAAGGCATTCGCAGGGATAACACCTCGGAAACCGAGACGAGAAACGTTTCGACGACCTCTCGGCATAGAGTCTCTGGAGCCACGCACTGTGCAGAGTGCTACGCCCTTCGCTGAAGACATCGTGCTCATGGATGATCTGCACACGTATGAAGCAGAGATGACAGAGATCGTGAGCGCCCTCGTCAGTGCTGATCCTGCAAAAGAAGAAAATCTCATGGCTCTGAAGACCGAAGCGCATGATCTCATCACTGCAGTACTAGAGGAACCAGCTTCATCGTCTCTCCCTGTCGACTCTGCAGTACGGAAGCAAACGAGTGACATCCCAGGCTCGCTCGCAGAATTCGTACATCCAGGGACTGGCACTGCATTCAAAGCCCAAGTCGATAGGCAAGGGAAGTGGATCTACACCTCTGCCGGGAAAGGTCCCGTACAAAAAATGAATGCGCTGACTGGCGCGCTCGAACCCATCACATTCACTGGTCATACGGGTCTCGTTACGACACTATCCATCAGTCCGGATGGATCAAAGTTAGCAACCGGGTCACACGATCGCACCGTACGCATCTACGACACTGCAACGGGTGCAATGATTGGTAGTTTCCCTGTGGGAAGCATAGCGGATCCTGTCAGATTTCTTGAGGACGGTAAGCGTGTTGCGACCATCGGATACGCTACAGACTTCAGTCTCTATTCGCTCGACACCAAAACTGTCATCACCAAACCCGTCGTTGGTGATACGTTTGTGGTTGCAATCGGCAAGGACATGAAGCGCTCTATATCCGCTCACAGTAACGGTATTGTGATCACTGATATGGCAAGTGGCGCGGAACGGAATATCGCACTGAAAAATGGAGGAGGAAGTATGGTTGTCTCCGACGACAATGCAACTGCTTTCTACGCCTCTGGCAACAATCTCTTCGCAATCGATCTGACGAAAGGAACGATCGCACACTCCTTCTCTGGCCTTGGGCAGACAACCTCTATCGCTACATCTGGTTCGAGTGTCGCAGTCGGAAACTATGGAGGCATTGCGCGCATCCTGGAGTACACCACAAGCGGATTTGTTGTCCGCAAGGAACACGCCACAGGGCGACCGGTATATGACGTGAACCTCATCGGCAGTAGCCTCATCGCCTTAGCCTCTAATGACGGGACAGGTAACGCCAGAATCGTACGATACGAAGGTGTTGATCAAGCCAAAGCGCAGAAGAATGAGCGTGATGCTATCAGCACACAACGACTGGCGGGCATAGAAACCACAATAAAGGACATCGCAACGGATGTTGCAAAAGCACAAAATACACCATCAATCGCCTCTCCGGAGCTTTCTGCTGCCCTCACCGATCAAGCCCTCCTCCAGATGATGCTCGACGAAGAGCATTCCACAGAACTCCTCACGAATAGGTCATGGGGGTCGAGCCTCATGATCGCATCACAGAACGTGACGTCCGCCGGAGTAGCTCCGAGTGGTGATACGCTCGCTGTGGGTAAGTCTGATGGCACACTCGCCTTCTATACAGCAGGAACAGGTGTCGAACAGACGGAGAAGGCGCTGAACATCGGTGCTCCCATCACCTCACTCAAATACATGAGTAATGGAAACCTCGTCGTGACGACTGCCAAGAGCTTCCGCGTGATCGATGCGAGTGGGGCGACGGTGAAGACGGTGAACTATACGCAGGACATCTCCAAGATGAATGCGATCGACAACGGCTTCTTCGT
>CAZDQZ010000122.1:0-1948 GCA_964507835.1 uncultured Candidatus Peribacteria bacterium
TCCTGTGCTACACCTTTCACCGCTTGCTCAACTGTCTTGCGTCCAGCTTGCACTTCTTCATAGTTTTCTTTCGCAGACATTGATCCACTGACGAGTCCTCCGATCCTGGCACCACTCACCACTCTTCCGGCTAGCGTTGTTGCTTTTCCTCCAGCTCCTGCTGGCAGGGTGATGATGGCTACAGCGACATCCTTCGAGACTTCGATACCTTCGAGGTCTTCCTCATACTTGCGACCGGCATCTGCATCGACTTTGTTGATTGTCTGGAGGAGCGTCCTGATTCTTAGGAGAGAATCGAGTGTGGCACCGACATCTTCTCGTGCATTCGCTTCGATGTCTTGCTTCAATTTCCTATTGAGGACAGCAGAACCTGGTAGTGTTTTTGAATATTCACTCTTCTGTGCCTTCTCTATTTTTTCGCTAATGTCTTTTCGTGTAATTGGACCATCTTCTTTGATTCCTCCGTATTGCATCTGGCGTTTGACACTCCGTAGATTCGTCACTTCGCTATTGAGCGTATCAATTTCGATTTGGAGAGGGCTCGATCCTGTGAGACCTTGATGCCAGGATTGGAAGAGGCTTGAGTTTCGTAGTTCATCACTTTTTTTCTGCATATCTTGCTCACGCACACGGATCATTTCATCGATGCGCTTCATCAGAGACTCGTGGATCGAACGGACGGATGATAGTACTTTAGCCTTCGTATCGGGCATCGACTTCGTCATCTCAACGAGCATGTTATTACGATCGGCGTACACCTTCGCTTTATCGATGAGAGCGTCGTATTGTTTTTGTGTAACGACGTTTTCTCGAATGAGAGCTGGGTTCTGGCGAATGTGATCGATCTCGGCAATGAGCGCATCGACGATGCCACGAGACGATTGATACGTGGCGTCGTAATCCTTTTCTCTGTTTTCTCGCACAGACTGAAGATGTACGAGATCTCTCCTGAGGCCATCCAGCTCTTCTGACGTGATGTTTGTTTGGGGATCGATCTCGGTACCGGTGGCTTGGTCGATTTGTGTAGGCGTCAGGATGAGTGCTCGGTTCATCGCCTGGATGCCTTCAGCAGTCTTTTTGTAAATTGGACTGAAGACATTGGTTCCATCTGGCGTCTTCCACTGCTGTAAATAGTCGTAGCGACCACCGTTTTCACGGACTTCCCAGTACTCTTTCTTCGGATTGTAGCGAACTTTGAAGCTACCCTTTGAATCAACACTGTAGCTATCGTCTGCAGAATTATACTTCCATCCGCTTGCTTCCAGTGAGGCTCGTTGCTGTTCGACGACTGCTTTCGTCACAGCTTCTCTCTTCACCTTCGCTTCTTTTGCAAGAATTTTCCCTGGTGCGACGATGCGTTTTTCTCCTGGTGCTTCGACTGGCTTTGGCGGAAGTGAGGATGCGCGGTACTCGGGCATTCGTTCAGGCTCTACTGTCGTAGGTGTTGTAATATTTGGCTGAGTACTTTCTGCTCTCCTTTGATTTTGTGCTACATTTTCCGATTGTTGCGGAGCTGTATTCTCGGCATCGGTATTCCTGCTGGTTGGATAAGGAGTTGCAGAGCTAGGTTTTGCCTCAGGATCTCTATCCTGCTTTTTTATCTGAGTTGGGCTTGTTTCTTGTTTTTGTATTGGCTTGTACGCAGAAGGCTGTAGTTGCATGTCTGTAGTAACGCCTGGAACACTCGTTTGAGGAACGGTGGTATCGGGAGTTGCGACAGGACTCCGCTTGGGTAATGGCCTTGGAGTGGTTACTACTGGGCTTTCTACTTTCCTTGGAGTGACTGTCCTCGGTGTTGCTATGTCGGCCGTTGGCTTATCAGGCGTCTCTCTTGCGGTTTGACGGGCATACGGACCGGTGTAGCCAAAACCTCTTTCGTATCCAGTCACCGTGATGTCGAATTGATGTGCACCACTTACTGTCGCATCTGGAGCGACAAGCCCGTGCT
>CAZDQZ010000123.1:0-1941 GCA_964507835.1 uncultured Candidatus Peribacteria bacterium
AGCCTATGAGCTGATGCTATCACTTCAGCCAGGGGAACATGTTTCTTCGGAAGGATAGTAACGACTCATGTCGAAGGAGAGAATTTTTTTGCACCAAGAACGATCTGCCTGCGGGAGTACTCAATACGAATTTGATTCTTCGCATACATCATGATCGCGCGCGTGGCGTGCACTTTTTTGCTATCCTCTTCCTATGATCGATCCCCGCATCTTCCGCGCGTACGACATTAGAGGCAAAGCGCACTCGCAGATCACAGCTACGGCATGTCATAGCATTGGTTTTGCATTTGGCGAGGTATTGATTGAGCGGTACGGCAAGACGCATCCATCTCCCCGCGTTGTCGTCGGGCGTGATGCCAGGACGCACAGCCCAGAGTTCGAGTCGGCGATGATCGCAGGATTGGTGAGTGCTGGATGTACCGTGATCCACATTGGTCAGACACCGAGCCCGGTGAATTATTTCACCGTGTGCAAAAACGGTTACGAAGGTGGTGTGCAGATCACCGCGAGTCACAATCCCAAGGACGATAACGGCATCAAGCTCTGCACACGCGATGCCGATGCGTTCAGCGGGGAGGATCTGCAACAACTGAGACGATCGATTGAAGAAAAATCTACCGAACTCAAAGCTCATAGCTCAAAGCTCAAAGCTCATTCATACGATGCGATTTCTCCTTATATTCAAGCCGTCACCAGACTCTTCGCCGGTGTTGGGAAAGGGCTAAAAATCGCTGTGGATAGTGGTAACGGTGTTGCGGGACCTGTGTACTGCGAGATTCTGCGGAAAGTTGGCTGTGAGGTGACCGAGCTCTTCACGGAGCCCGATGGCAACTTCCCGAATCATCCGGCTGATCCAAGTAAGCATTCGACCCTCAAGGATCTACAAGCGTGCGTGCAGAAAAATTCTCTCGATCTCGGCTTCGCATTCGATGGCGATGGCGATCGACTCGGGATCGTCGATGAGAACGGTACGATCGTGACGGCGGATCAGACAATGTTGCTCCTCGCGCAAGATCATCTCTTGCGCTATCCCGGCGCACCGGTGATCTTCACCGTGAGTAACTCCAGTCTACTCGAAACAGAAGTGAAAAAGTGGGGAGGCAGACCCGTGATGTGCAAAGTGGGACATTCGTTCGTGGAGCACGCGATGCGCGAAGAGAAGTCTCTTCTTGGCGGAGAACAGAGTGGACATTTCTTCTGTGGAGAGGGGTACTACGGCTTCGATGATGCGATCGTAGCGGGGTTACGAATTTTGGCTATTCTTGGCTCTCCGCGGGCCGATACACTGCGGGTCGATACACTGCGGGTCGAAGACCCGCTCTCAGGTAAAAAAACATCCTTCAATGATACTCATAGGAGCGCCTCTTCGAGGCGCGTACTACTCTCAGAGCTCACCCAAGAGTTCCCGAAAGTTTTTCAATCCCCCGAGCGTCGCCCAGCCTGCTCTGATGACAAGAAAGCAGAGGTTGTCCGTCTAGTGACAGAACATTTCCAAAAGAAATATCCCGTCGTCACGCTCGACGGTGCACGTATCGATTTTGGTGAAGGAGCCTGGGCGGGCATTCGATATTCCAATACAAGTCCGTGTCTCAGTATTTGTCTGGAGGCGAGGACCGAATCTGCGCTTCAGGCAATGGAAAAAGAAGTTCTAGAGTACCTTGGAACATATAGCGATGTGCGCATAGATTCGTAGGGAAAAGTTCGTGAGAGGTGCTAGTCTCCCTTCGATGCATCTTTTTTCTCTCACTGGCAAACGGTGGACGCTCGATCGACCAGATCCTGTCGTTCCTTCATCAGATTTCGTGGAGACATTGGCGCGTGCTCGAGGTATCGATTCAGCGACGCAGGATGTACAGAAGCTCTCTGATCCTTTTCTTTTTCCCGACATGGAGAAGGCAGTGTCTCGCATCGAGCGTGCGATCGCAGAGGGTGAGACGATCG
>CAZDQZ010000124.1:0-1906 GCA_964507835.1 uncultured Candidatus Peribacteria bacterium
CTGCGCACCCATGCAGGAGCCGTAAAAATGATGCCAAACTCAACGAGGAAGAGAAGAAAAACGAGATTCGATGCGAGAAGTGGTAGAGCAAATGTAGCTCCCAGAGCCACTCCAACGCCCGTCATGAGCATCGCAAGCGCGAGGAGCCAGTACGCAGGAGCAAGTCCTACGGTCGGTAGTGACCGAGAGGAAACATCGATGATGGGAGAGAAGCGAGGAGTCATAGACTGATGCTACGTTTTCCTACCACAGACGCAAGTTGTTTCTCGACTTTTTCTGTGCTATAATACTTGGATTTATGCGCTTATCTCTGCGCACCATCGGGTACATGAGCATCGCTATCGCACTCTCGACTGTGCCGGAGCTCAGCCACGCTGCGCTTGGTGCACAGGCGCTCGCAACATTCATCAGCGTCCATATCATCGATCAAGCACTCGTCGCATTCTGGGGCATCGCCACACTCGTCATCTTCTACAGTGCCTACAGACTCATCGTCGAATCACATAAGGATGAGGCTCTCGCGAATATCAACAACACGATCATCTTCGCACTCGTTGGCTTCGGCATCATCGCAAGCTCTCTCGTGATCGCGCAGGGGCTTACGACGACAGGGCTCAGCACCGGTCCGATCTCCGGAGTGCAACCACTCCTGATCACAAGCGCTCTCGACATCATCCGCCAGTACATCATCACACTCTCGTACTCGATCTTCGTTCTCATCATCGTCATCAGTGCGATGCGCATGATGCTGGCGCGCGGAGAACAGAGCGAATTCGATAAATGGCGCAAAGTCATCGTCGGAGCTTGCATCGGAGTGGTAATCATGTTCGTTGCCAATTCGATCGTCATCGGCGTCAGTGCACCGAGCTCATTTGCCATCGTCACAGAACTCGTTGGACTCGCACGCTTCATGCTCACACTCGCCGGGTTCGGGTGCGGTCTCGCCCTCATCATCGCCGGGATCATGCTCATCGTGTCCGTCGATGAAGGATTGCAGGATCGCGCGAAGAAAACGATCATTGGCACACTCATCGCACTCGCCATCGTCCTCTCGTGCTACGCCATCATCGCTACATTCATCACTGACAACACATTCGCATAATGCGCACGCTCACCCATCTCACTCGGCTCAGTATTGCCCTCGCGCTCACGCTCGTACCAACACTCGCCTATGCGTCAGGCGCAGATATTCGCGACATCGCGTATGGGCTCATCACCACATTCAAGGTAACATGGATGGTTGTCGCTGCACTGGTCATCGTCGTCGCGGGCTTTACACTGATGCTCTCGCACGACGAAGGACAACTACAGAAAGCAAACAAAACCATCATCGGAGTCGTCATCGGCGGTGTCATCATCACACTCATGTTGTTGCTCGGAGGCAACTACGCCACACTCATCAGCTACTTCTACAACGGAACCGCTAGCTTCAACGTGCTCTCGGGGCTACCGGCAGTGCAACTCCAGACAGAGGGAATCGCCAGTTGGCTCATGAGCATGGCAGTCGTTGGAGCCGTGGTAATCATCATCATCGGGATGCTGGAAGCTGTCTTCTCCTTCGGCGCTGATGAAGCCGCCTATACCAAGATCCGTACTGCCATCCTGCACATCATTTTGGCACTCTTTGTCATGATCGGTGCCAAGATCATCCGTGAAGTATTCTTCGTCATCCACGAGCCGTCGCCACTGATGGCATTCATGCTGAGCAAACTCCTCATCGTACTCGGCATCATCACGCTCATCGCCGTCGCCATCCTCATCTATGCCGGTGTACGCATGATCGTGAGCTTCGGTCGTGAGGAAGACTTCACCGCGGCGAAATCGCTCATGATCCGCGTCATCGTCGGCCTCATCGTCATCGCCATCAGCTTCTCACTCGTATGGATAGTGACGACGGTGTTTAGCT
>CAZDQZ010000125.1:0-1765 GCA_964507835.1 uncultured Candidatus Peribacteria bacterium
AAAAATATTGATTTCTTCTCGTTCCTCTTTTTCTTCTCATCCACACATTTTCCTGAACTCCTCCTCTCCGATCGTCTTCACTCCAAGCTGTACCGCCGTATCGAGCTTACTGCCTGCATCGCTACCCAGCAGGAGGAATGATGTTTTCTTGCTGACCGACGAGCTCACTTTGCCTCCGCGTTCTTTGATCATCGTCTTCGCTTCTTCGCGCCCCAGGCTTGGGAGCGTGCCTGTGATGACGAAGGTCATTCCCTCAAAGACTTGCTTGACACTCGTCGCAGTGGGGAGTGTGCACCTGAGTCCTCCGTTTTCTATCTTGTGCAGGAGTGCTCTGTTGTCCTCATCGGTGACCCATTCTTTCAGTGACTCTGCGACGACAACACCGATGCCATCGATCTTCAGGAGTTCGTCTGCAGACAATTTCTGGAGCGTGTGTCCGATGGCTGTTGGTGTGAGTGTTTGATCACCATCCACACTCGTCCATGTGATTCTCCGCGCGAGAATTTCTGCCGTCTCTCTCCCGATGTGCCGGATGCCGAGTGCGAAGAGGAAGCGTTCGAGGGGAGCTTTGCGCGCGCCATTGATCGCACTGAGCAGTTTCTCCGTTTTCTTCTCTTTGAAGAGTGGCAAGTTCATGAGATCTGGTTCTCTGAGAAAGAAGATGTCACCCGCATCACTCACAATATTGGCGTTGATTAGTGCGTCCACCGTTTCTTTGCCGAGTCCCTCGATATTCAGTGCATAGCGTGACGCGAAGTGCTCGATGCGTTCGTGGCGGACAGCACTGCACTTCGGGTTTGGACAGCGATGGACGACTTCACCGTCGGGACGCTCAAGAAGCGTGCTACAGCTTGGGCAGTGCAGAGGATAATGAAACGGCACTGCACCAGGTTTACGTAGATTCTCGAGGACCTGCAAGACTTCTGGGATGATGTCGCCGGCTTTCCGGACGATCACCGTGTCGCCGATGCAGAGCCCGAGGCGTTTGATCTCGTCCTCGTTATGGAGCGTGGCGCGTGTCACCGTCGTTCCGGCGAGCTGAACAGGGCTCAGGTGTGCCACGGGCGTGATCGCCCCCGTACGGCCCACCTGGAGCTCGATATCGAGCACGACGGAGGAAGCCTCTTCTGCCTTGAACTTCAGCGCGCGTGCGTACCGCGGTGCCTTCGCTGTCGATCCAAGCTCGCGTTGTGTCCTCCTGTCGTTCACTTTGATGACGATCCCATCGATGTCGTAGGGGAGTGTGTCGCGTTTTTTTCCCATCTCTTCGTAGAGTGTTTCGACAGCATCGATCGTCGGCAGTACGGTATAGTTTCGATCTACTGGCATACCGAATTCGACGAGAATATCCATGAGTCCTTTTTGCGTTTCAATGCCAAGAGTTTCCACCGTCTCAGTATCGAGCGAGTAGCAGAACATGCGTAGACCCCTTGTCGCTGCGATGGCTGGATCAAGCTGACGGACAGAGCCTGCAGCTGCGTTTCTCGGGTTCGCGAAGCGATCGTCTTCAGCGAGTGGTTCATTGATTTTCTGGAGCGTCGCCTTCTCGATGTATACCTCCCCACCGATCTCCATGACCTCGGGCAGGATCAGCATGTTGTGGTAGCGCTCGGGGAGCGTGATGGTGAGGGGCACATCCTCGATTGTCTTGATCGTGTGGGTTACGTCTTCACCTTCGATGCCATTGCCCCGCGTGATGGCTCGGGCGAGATGGTACTCGTTCTCACTGCGGGTCGAAGATTTCTGTTCACTGCGGGTCGAAGAC
>CAZDQZ010000126.1:0-1689 GCA_964507835.1 uncultured Candidatus Peribacteria bacterium
ACATTTTCCATTTCTATAATTCTATACCATTCAGTGGTATTGTATATGTATTCTGGCCTCCATCCTCTCTTTCGGCAGGTACATCCCCAAATATCGCATCACTGCGAAGACGATTGCCGAGCACTGGAAGCGCGGGACAGAGCAGGCAGACGGTCTTGGGATCATCGAGAAGTCCGTCCCAACGCACGATGAAGATGCCTTCACGATTGCGTGGGAAGCGTCAGAACAAGCGCTGGAATTTCATTCGATCGATCGACAGAGTATTGGTGCTGTCTTCGTCGGTTCCGAGAGTCATCCCTACGCGGTGAAGCCAACAGCAGGCATGCTCGTGACAGCACTCAAGGTAAATCCTTTCTGCATGGCAGCCGACCTAGAATTTGCGTGTAAGGCAGGAACCGCTGCGATGCAAATCGTGAAGGCAATGGCAGAGAGTAAGCAGATCAAGATGGGTCTCGCGATCGGATCGGATACCGCACAGAGTAAACCTGGCGACGCACTCGAGTACTCCGCGGCTGCTGGTTCTGCATCATTCGTCATCGGGCTCCCAACGAAGAAAATCCCCGGCATCTGCAGTATCGACCGCACACTCTCGTATACGACCGACACGCCAGACTTCTGGCGAGGGAAGCACGACAAGCACCCATCACACGCGGGACGCTTCACGGGGGAGCCTGCGTATTTCCATCATATCGAAACAACGGCGAAGAAAATGATGGAAGAATCACAGATGATCGCAAGTGATTTCGCGCACGTGGTCCTCCACATGCCGAATGCGAAATTTCCACTACAAGCGGCGAAGAAGTTAGGCTTTACAGAAGAACAGCTCAAGCTCGGGTTCATCGTCCCACACATCGGTAATACCTACAGCGCCTGCTCCCCTCTTGGGCTCACGTTCGTCCTGGAAAAAGCAAAAAAGGGCGAGAAAATTCTGCTCGTGTCGTACGGGTCGGGCTCTGGCTCCGATGCATTCGTGCTGACGATGCTGGAGGATGGGAAGCCTCTCCCCGTTCGCCATGGTGACAACGTCACAACGACTCTGTCCTACGGTGAATATTTGGAAGCGACACATGGAATGCATGCTGAGTGACATCGGAAAAGAAAGAGAACACATATAAGGATGAGGAATTCGCCTCCTTTTCACTATTCCCCTAAACAGTGCTCTGTCGCATTGAAAAATTTCGTCGCGATTCTCCGCCGTCCAAAGCCAGAGGAAAGCGCATGTTCGACACCGCACATTCCGCAGAATTGCGGTGGAGTTTGCGCTTTCCCGCTTTGGTAGGCGGATAGAATCGCAGAAATTTTTCACGAGCGACGCGTTTTGGCTCCACCTTTTTCGCGAAAAAGGTGGAAGAAAGACCGTGCTTTATCATTCTCAGATTCACACAAAAAAGAAGATCACTCTCAAAAGAAAGTTCTTTGACACTACTGATCAAATACATAGCTACTATCTTTTATAATTTATTCTGTTCTAAACATCATTTCCGCCTTCAATACAGACCACATTTCCACTACACTTTCGCGGTCAAATATGCGTGATACTCTCTACGTCCTCGGAGGAGCTCAAACCAAGTTTGGCGAGCTCTGGAGCTCATCA
Organism: uncultured Candidatus Peribacteria bacterium; assembly: GCA_964507835.1. Lineage (GTDB taxonomy): Bacteria > Patescibacteriota > Gracilibacteria > Peribacterales > Peribacteraceae > CAZDQZ01. The sequence goes on from CAZDQZ010000126.1 coordinate 1,595, forward strand.
CTGGCAGATCTCATCAAGCAGGTGATCGATGGTGCCATCGAGAATACAAAGATTCTCCCCACCGACATCGATTACGTCGTCATCGGCAATATGGT
>CAZDQZ010000127.1:0-1666 GCA_964507835.1 uncultured Candidatus Peribacteria bacterium
TCATTGGGTATGGTACGATGGCTCTCGAGAAAATTAGCACAGGAGATGCGATCACCATGCCCTACGTCAAGAAGCCGAGGAGAGTGGAAACTGCTATCTTGGAAGCCATGGAAGCCTACATGCTGAAGAAGAATCTGAAGGACGCGACCACCGTCCAAAACATCCTCTCCGAGTTCGTCGCCTCCACCATGCAGAAGCAGAGTGCGGTCACGCAGGCAAAAAAAATCCAGAAGAAATCATGAATACCTCAAGCGTCCTCATTGGCATCATCACTATTGCGTCGGTCCTGGCGTATACCGCGTGGATCATCCTCGGTCCGCGTCTAGCGAAGAGGAATATCAAACGTACGATCAACGCACTCTGGCAACTTGTCGAGACTGAGCAAAAACTCTCACTCAAGGTCACCGAGGCGGGGGAAGTCTTCGAGAAAGCGATGGAGCTCCTCGGACACTCAGGGGAGATCGATCAGAAAATCGCATCGATCGCTGAGAAGATTTCCAATGTGCGTGACCTCCGTCAGGCGAATGCGCTACGCATGAATCTCCTTGCGAATACAGCATCTCGACCGTCTGATGCAGAGCTTCTCCGCGCTGTCGAAGCATTCAAAACCGCACTCATCGATCTTGGGATGTAGAGAAGTCCGCATCATTCTTATGAAACCAACTCTCGTCATCGTCGGTCTTGGTAACCCAGGCAAACAGTACGAAGCCACCAGACACAATGCTGGTTGGCTCGCTCTCGACACGCTCGCAAAAGAGTTACGAGCAGGGGAGTGGACAGACAAGCAGAAATTTCTGTGTACGATGTGCGACGCAAAGATCGACGGACATGCTGTTCTGCTGGTGAAACCAACAACATTCATGAATCGCTCGGGTGAGTGTGTGCGGAAGCTGATCGATTTCTACAAGCTTGATCCAGCAAAGCAGTTACTGGTACTCGTCGATGACATCGATATTCCGCTCGGCACAGAGCGCTACCGCGAGAGTGGAGGACCCGGAACGCACAATGGACTCAAGTCCATCGTCGAAACTCTCGGCGAAAGTTTCCCACGATTCAGGATCGGGATCGGACCGAAGCCAGAGAACATTGATCTCGCCGTGTGGGTGCTATCGGCGATGACGAAAAGTGAGAGGAAGACGCTCGATGAATCCAGTGCAAAAGTGTATCCAAAATTGCGAGAGATCTTGAAATAAAATCGATCAGTACGCCGTGATCCCATCTGTATCGCAGTGCTCCGGATCCTCGATGCACTTATCCAGCGACGTCGTGCGCTCGGCGCGCTTGGTGGCGAATTTGATCGTGGCATCGAAGGTTTCTTTGCTCACTGTAGAGATCGTCGAACCGAAGACAGGAACGTACGCTGTGGCGTACTCCAGGCCTTTGCCTAGGTACACAGCGCCGTGAAGGACTTTCGCCTTGCCGATGTCGATCCTTCCTTCTGCAACGAGTTTATTGATGTCATCGATTCTCTTCGCGACTGCTTTGGCTTCATCGTAGACCTTCTTCAGTTTCTCGATCTGACTAGAGACGGCTTCGTACTGCTCGGAAGCTTTGTCGTACTTGCCCTTCATCCACTCCAGATTCTCGATGCCACGCTTGAGGTCCGTACCTCCTTTCTCTTCGAGATACTTCATTCCACGCTGTGCCATCGCTTCTTTGTACTTCT
>CAZDQZ010000128.1:0-1650 GCA_964507835.1 uncultured Candidatus Peribacteria bacterium
AAGCGCCAGGCTGGGGGTCTGGAGACCCAGGGTTCGAGTCCCTGCACCCCGACCACGTAAAATTGCTCGCTGCGCTCGCAATCACGTGGCACAGCCAAATCGATTTGAACAACACCGCAATTTTACGTGCCACGTGGCGAACGCAGTGAGCTTTACGTGGCTTCAAACGCTCGCTCACGTGGCGCTGCCACATTCAACATCTTGCCGAAAAGGCTTCGAGCTTGCCCTGAGCTTTTACGAAGGTTCCCTACAACCCCGACTGACTATCTTCGATCGGATTCTCTTTAATCTTCTGTAGTATGCGTTCTTTCAGTGCCTCAGCATCATTCTTCCGTAGTCCTGGTATGTGTACTCTGTTCCCGAGGAAGCCAATCATCTCACGTCGATATTTCCCTCTGCCGACGAAGCCATCGATGGCTATGTCACTCCTCCCTCTATGAGAGAAGTCTTCGATTGTAATCGATGCGACACCCAAAATTCGATCGCTCATTCTTTGATTGAGAATCACACTCTGGATGCGTCCATAGGGGATATTCCTATTTTCTTTCGCTATGATTCCTTGATGCAGGACAATAAATTTCTCTTCAAGTGCGAAGTGAAAGTTCGACCGACGAAGGATGCTAATGAATACGGAGAGGATGAGCGGAATATTTGCGAGCACGAAAAAACTGAAGATGAGTAACGATAGCGATTGTATCCGTTCATTGGGCTGAATACGCAGAACGACCGCTACTACCAGAAGGACCATGCTGGCGATTACATGTTTCAGCAGCCATATGTTTCGTATCGGATACTCTTTCTCTGTGACAATAGATCGCATAGTTGATACGGAATGGACGATGAGATTATCCTCTATTCTTGCTGATTCTATTTTTGACAGTATCCAGTAATACTTTTCGCAGTCCATCAGCTACATCTTTTTCGACTCCATCAATGTGTGCGGCAAGGCCGGAGGACGCTGTTGCGCTGGAAAGATGGACATCGTAGAGACCAAAGAATCGATCGAAGAGATCTTGGTCGACATACACGTCTTGGATGCGCTCATAGGGGATGGTGATTTCTCGTGGGGTGATGGGTCCCTTTCTGATTTGGATGAAGTCAGGAGTGAGATCGTAGAAGTATGTGGCGATGTACCAACGGTAGTACACGTACGTGAGGATGATGTTCACGATGCAGAGCACACACAACACCGCGCCCACGATTCCCATGAGTAGCGACAGTGATATCCCGAATGATGTAATCTCTGCACGTGTGGAGAAAAGAGCTGCAACGATCGTTCCCCAGAGGATGAGGAGTGTGATAACAATGCTGACGGCACTTGCGAGAGTTTTCTTTATTATTTTCTTTGGACTGAGGGGGAACTTTTCTCTCGTCGCACTCATGGAGATTTTCATAGCGGATTGTAGGGAGTAGAACTCAATTGTACTGTATTGTTCTCGTTTTGAAAGATTGATGCTCAGGAATGGGGATCTGCCTACTGTATCGCACAGTGCCCATCATTCTTTACTGTACTTTATCTATAGTCTTTTCCTCCTCGATTGTTTAGAATGACACCCATTGTCTTGAAACTTGACATAATCAGTATTGATTTTCTGGTAATAATATGAGATAATAGTACGATCACTTGTCAAATGCCCCTCAATCCTCAAG
>CAZDQZ010000129.1:0-1501 GCA_964507835.1 uncultured Candidatus Peribacteria bacterium
CCTCCTCCTGCCCGCTCCCCAGTCGCATTTCGCTCAACAATCATCTGTATCAAACGGGTGTGCCAGACAAACTCCGTCACCTCATCAATGACATCGCGAGAGCAGGGAAGTATGTCCACAACGCTATACGCACGACCGATCTCGGACTCGCCGGATCGAACAACACTTTCGGCGAAGAACAACTGAAGCTCGATGTCCTCAGTAACAGAATTGTAAAGGAGCACCTCTGCGAATCGAGGTTAGTCGCAAGCTTCGCCTCAGAAGAAGAGTCGGAAGAGCTCTACGAACTCATCGACGATGCTCCCTACACCGTCGTCTTCGACCCTCTCGATGGATCCTCGCTCGTCGATGCCAATCTCGCTATCGGATCGATCTTCGGTGTCTACGAAGCCGGTTCCGTCCTCGGCAAGAAGCCAAGAGAACAACTCGCTTCGCTCTACCTCGTCTACGGCCCACGCACGATTCTCGTCTACGCAGTGAAGGGGAAAGGTGTCCATGCATTCTTCTTGAATGACGTCGGAGAATTCACACTCCTCCAGAAGCACCTCACGATGAAGGATGAAGTGAAGACGTACGCACCCGGGAACCTCCGTGCTGTCAAAGATACGCCTGCGTACAGAAAAATGATGAATCTATGGCTCGATGAAGGCCACACGCTCCGCTACTCGGGGGGCATGGTTCCTGACATTCACCACATGCTCATCAAAGGAGCCGGCATCTTCACGAATATCGGCGGAAGTAAGTATCCGAAGGGGAAACTCCGCCTGCTCTTCGAGTGTGGGCCTTTTGCCTACATCATGGAGGAAGCCGGTGGCGCATCGTCCGATGGATCACAGTCTGTTCTCGATGTAGCGATCACCGATCTCGATCAACGCACGCCACTCATCATCGGTGCGAAGAGCGAGGTGAAGCGTGTCAGTGACGTATTGTCTGGGAAATAGAGAGTAAAGAAATTACAGCATGCGCAAGATCTCTGCGACAATATTATTGATGTAATGGAGGATAATGGCAGGAAACAACCACTCTGTCTTTGCAGTGATATATGACAAAGGTACAGCGAGCATCATGGCATAAGCCACTTGCCAAAAAACAGAATCGAAAGGAATCCAGAGCACATTTTTCAGATGCCAAAAACCGAAGATCACTGAAGAAAAAATAATGGCACGAGTAATAGATGTCTTTGTAATGAGCAAGCCAAAGATCAACCCTCGAAACAGTAGTTCTTCATAGAGAGGCGCAAATGGAATAGAGAAAGAAAACTGATACCCAAAATGAAGTCCTGTCAGACGAACATCAACAATCCCTAGAAGAAAAGAGAGAGCAACGAGAAGCGTGACAATAAGTATCTGTGTCAACGGCGTAATTCCAAAATATTTCCTCACACAGAAGAAACGAAAAGATGACACAAAATCAGTGAGGGGACTACTGCTGTGCATCACTAGCAGGTGGCTTCTTCTCCTCATCCCACGTCCAATACGCTTGCGTGAGCGCTTTGGGCAAC